>CAWUOD010000493.1:0-3133 GCA_963923115.1 uncultured Singulisphaera sp. | reverse complement strand
GGAGATGTGTATAAGAGACAGACCACCCTGTTGGCTACAATCCCAGCTTCCCCAAGGGGTCAAACATCTCTTTCGCAATTCGCGACTTGGGCCCACTTCTTCTTTGGAACAGCAAAAAAGACACATTTGCCAAGGATGTCACCAACACCTTTAGCCCGACCAGACAGGCGCTTGGTTCCTTTCTAACCAAATACGGTGAATCCAGCATGAAGGATTCCTTCTTGGATCACATTACACTCCATAGCGCTGATTTTGACAAACCCGGGTTAACTGGAAACCTTTTTCAACCCCTTACACCCGGGCTCCTCTGGACAAATCCCGCATCATCAACCTATCCTTTTTGGCCCCAGCGCCCTACTACGGGTATGAGTGGCATTTCGGAATTCAACAACCTTGGTTTGGCAATCAAAAACCTGACCCGCCTTGCCCGAATCAATTTGGCCAACATTGGTCCTGATTATCCGGCAATTGATCCTGCAACAGGCCTTTATCCGACCGATGCAGCCTCCCAACTTCAGGTCACAACAGCCACAAACTCCAGGAAACTGCTCGCGAACCAGGTTTTGGATGGTTTGTGCGCCGCAACGGGAACACCCGATATGCGGGCAACTCCGGATCTGGCGAATCCCCAATACAAAGCTTGGGTCTGGTTGGCCCAACTCGCGGTCAACATCGTCGATTTTGTCGATCCCGATGATGTCATGACCGTATTGGACCTTTCCCCCAATAGCGCGCCTGGAACCGGCCGCAAGGTCTACGGCACCGAACTTCCCAAGGTGGTTTTAAACGAGATCTATGCCCAGGCGGATAACTCGACCGCCGACTACAACAAAACCTCAGGCAACGCCAACGACGACTACACTGTAAGCGTCTTTCTGGAACTGTTAAATCCCACACCTTCCTCGGTTGCTCCCAACGCCACGAATGTCAACCGCCCCAACGACGCGTACCTACAGGTTGTTGGATCGGGAATGGGTGCAACAACCCAAACGGTTTACCAGGTGGAATTGGCCAAAACGGCTCCCCCTGCTTTGACAGATCCTTTCGCGACCAACGCGATGGGACAGGCGGACTTGGGAGGGGTTGTCGGCTTCTCCTCCAGTCCGCATACATTTAGTGGCACATCATCATCCATTTCCACCTGGAAAGACGCCTCGGGAAACGATGCGACGCCACTGGGACTATCACCGGCGGGAAACTCCTTTGCAGCAACAAACCCCAAGACAGGTGCGGAAGGTTTCCTTTGGGTTGGCCCCAAGGTCACAGATAACATCCGTGATACTTTGGATGCAACCTTTGCACCTCTTGAACAACCCAATCTTCGCTATACCTGGCCCAACAACTCCACCACCGCACCGGAAGCAACCATACTGCTTCGCCGACTCGCCAACCCGGGTCTCGCACCTGATCCCAATAACAATCCCTATGTGCTGGTCGACTATGCGACACTGAAGCCCGAAATGGTCCAGGATGCGCGCAAACGCACGAACTCGGGAAACAACACCGCTGTTGTGGCCATCAACACTCGTAAGAGCTTTGGTCGACGCCAACCCTATGGAGGCCAGGACATCAAGGATGCTTCTTCCACCTCCAGGAATTTGGGCGCCTATGTGGAATCCGCAAAAACCAACACCAACGCACCCCTTCACACCTTTGGCCAGCTCAATTTCACCAACCAACCTGCCGCTTATGCTCCCACAACCGGAACAGATGGCGAAACTCCCGATTGGCTCGTTCACTATGACCGTCAATTGGTTAGCCCCGCGGGCCTTTTGCTGGTCAGCACATATAGGCCCCATGAACTGACCCAAAAGTTCCTTCTCGTGGATCCCACCACCAAGAAAACGACTGCTGCCCACCAGCACGCATCTGCCTGGATGGATGAACAAACTGGCCTTCACCGGTTCCTGGAACTGGTCCAGTGCCACGGCGAGTACGCCATGTCTGATGGAACAAACCTGGTAAAGCTGCTACCTTCAGGAGGAAGGATGCAGGGACGAGTGAATCTGAATACGACCCCAATCAGCAGCGATGGTTCCTTTAGCCCTGTACTGGATGCCCTGTTTGACACAAATTCCGCGAACCCGAACACCGCATCCCACTTTTCTCCAACCGATGTTCGAAATCTGGCCGCAATGCTAGCCCAGGACCGGGCAGCAGGAAATTACATTACTGGACTCAATGCCGCAAATCGGATGGGTAGCCTTTATGCCATGTCGACAACCGCCCCGGCTCCTCCAACCAATACGGATCCGTGGGACCAGACCTACAAGCTCAAATGGGATCCTTATGCAAACAATGTTGCAGCAACACCCAATGGCGCAGCAATTCGGGCTCAGTCCAATTCGGTCCATCCGCTGGTCCGTTTGGAAATGCTCGACAAGATTCTTAACCAGACAACCCTGAGGAGCAATGTCTTTGGAATTTGGCTGACCGTTGGCTTCTTTGAAGTCACCGATTCAACAACCGTCCCCGTGAAACTGGGCGGGGAAATTGGCGCGGCTGCTGGCCGCCAAACCCGTTACAAACTCTTTTCCCTGGTGGATCGCACGCGCATCAAGGCCTTTGAAACCAAGGCTACCGCCGCCATCTCCTCACAAATCGACTCTGCCACTGGAGATTACCAATTTAACCTGATACCAATCAACCACAGCCAACCTTTTGTGGATGCAAGCAACAATCCAACCAGCATTGAACCTCGCACAGGCAAAACAGTAAGCTTGCTGAGCCTGGCTCAGTCTCAGCCTCTGGTGTTGACCATTGATCCGGACACAATCAACGAAGAAACAGTCGAGGCCGTATTCACCAACAACCAGTTGTACGCCCAAATCAGGCGAAATCATAACGCCGGGGCAAAAATCATCAGCCGGGGCAATCCGGGCCCGATGAAGGATTACAAAGTTAACGACGATACCGAAGTGGTTTTCTACTGGACCATCTTGGAGTAAGTTGGGAGTTTGATCTTGGAACCGGAAGGGAGGCGATATAGGATATGAGTGTCATATCTCTACCGCACATCCCTTCCCGAATAAGGAGTTTGGTCATGTCCAGGTCGCGTGCATCCCGAAAAGGTTTTACCCTGATCGAGCTCCTGGTGGTGATTGCCATCATCGGTGTCTTGGTCGGCCTGATG
>CAWUOD010000492.1:0-3166 GCA_963923115.1 uncultured Singulisphaera sp. | reverse complement strand
TCAGTAATGTCCCATTTGCCTTTTGTCCATGACATGCGGAGTTTTGAAACGATCCCATGGTTTCACCCAGCCGAACCGAACCCCCAGTCAACCTTGACGCGCCCCTTCCAGGGGTGGTGGGCGAAGCTCCATGCATGCGCGATGTCTTTCGGTTGGTCCGGCAGGTGGCGCCAAGCCATGCGACTGTCCTTGTGATAGGTGAAACCGGATCGGGCAAAGAGCTGGTCGCCAAGGCCGTCCACACCCTCAGTTCACGCCACGATGGACCTTATGTGCGGGTGAATTGTGGCGCCCTTAACGAAAGCCTTCTGGAGAGTGAACTTTTTGGCCATGTGAAGGGGGCGTTCACCGGGGCCATCGAAAACAAAACTGGCCGATTTGAGGCGGCTCATGGCGGGACGATCTTTCTCGATGAAATATCTTCCATGAGTTTCAAGCTACAGGTGAAACTGCTGCGGGTCCTTCAGGAAAACGAATTTGAACGCGTGGGGGAAAGTCGCACTATCCGGGTCGACACACGGGTGGTGGCCGCCACCAACCAGCTCCTTGAGGACGAAGTCGAGGCGGGGAACTTCCGTGACGACCTCTATTATCGACTCAATGTGGTTCCCATTTATCTCCCCCCGCTGCGAGAGCGCCGCCTGGACATTCCCAACCTTGCCAAACATTTTGTCCAAAAACACGCGATCCTCAACCGTGTCACCGTGCCGGAGATCCATCCGGGCCTGATGGACCGGCTTCTGGCTTATGACTGGCCGGGAAATGTCCGGGAACTGGAAAACTACCTTGCCAGAGTGGTTGTTTTAAGCGGGGGCAAAGCGCGAACGGCGGATGATATCGCACCTCCGGGGCAGTCTCCCCGCAGGTTCATGGCACCGGCTGGCCGCCTCGCCAAGGGAGGCACCGGAGACCTTGCCAGCCTGATCCGCCAGGTGGTCCGGGCGGGCGTTCGAAGCATCCCCGAGGGAATGCTCCACGAGCGAATTGTCGGGTCGGTTGAACGGGAACTGATCGAACAGGTTCTTGAAGAGTGCGACCAGGTGCAGATCAAGGCTGCCGGGCGGCTGGGTATCAATCGCAACACCCTGCACAAAAAAGTATCCGATTTCGCGAGGCCAAACGACGCCGATCACGGGGCGCTTCCCCGTGAAAAGCCGTCCGGGGAAGGCGGGGGTGAACAATGAGCGAAAATCACGCCGCGATGGATGTCCCACCGGGCATCGCACAGGGTCTCTCTTTCTCCTCCCGTTTGCGATGGGTTTTGGCGGGTTTTCTCCTGGCATGGCTACTTTTCGTGGGATTGTTCGCATGGTTTTTTGTTCGCCGATCCCTTTTCCAGCAGGTTGATTCGGTCGCGATCAACCAACTCCACTCGGCCGCCGCAAGTCTCGATGATCGTCTTGAAAGACTGGAAACGCTCACGGAATCGGTCGCGCGGTCGCTTGCCGTGCGGTGGGGGGCAAAGCCGCTCCCCCCCGCTGACACCAAAGACCTGCTGGAATCGACGCTTGCCTCCCTCACCCCGGAGGAAGCCGCGGTGGTCTATCTCGCTGTGGAGGGAGTCCCATCGGACCATCCGGAGGGATTGATCTGGTTCCGCCGGGGCAGACAGCCCAACCAGATTATTCCGGGCGGAAAAATCCGTTACGATTACCACAAGGAATCGCCGGTGACGCACTGGTACCAAAAGCCAAGGCAGACCCGCAAGGTTTTTATCTCGGAACCCTATTACGATCTTGATGGATCCGAACAGAAGGTCATATCGGTCACCGCTCCCGTCATCGACAAGGAAGGCGTCTTTCGCGGGGTTGTCGGAATCGACATCCGGATCGAGGCGCTGGAACAGGTTCGCCGCAGGCTGCACTTGCGCCCCGCCGAACAGGATGACGCTCCCGGCTCAATCCGTGAAATGGGTTTCATCTGCTCCCCCCAGGGAAAGATCATTGCCCATCCCAATCCGGCCCTTTTGCCCTCTCCATCAAATCCCGAGGGGATATCGGTCGAAACCCTCCCGATGGGGCGCGACATCCTCGGATCCCCGGATGGTTTCCAGATGGAAAAGCTCGATGGTGTTCCCCGGAGGATTCTCTGGTACACATCCATACGCACAGGATGGAAGCTGGTCTTCATTGTTCCCGAAACCCTCCTTTCCGCCCCGGTCAACCTTTTGGCCCTTCAGCTTCTCGCGGTTTTCGCCGCGGGTTCGGTCCTGATCATCGTCCTGGTCTCGATAATCGCCAGGAAAATGGCGGAACCACTGGAGATTTTAAGGATGGGCGCTCTCGCGAACTCGACCCAGTCCCCCAAGGTTCATGCCCTCGCCCTTCGAACCGATGAGATCGGCCTGGTCAGTCGCTGGCTGCTTAGGCTTTCCGACAAAGCCACAGAGCAGGACACCCGCAACCGTATCGAACTGATGCGGGCGTTCCGTCTCGAGCTGGCCCGACAACTCGCGGATTTGACCCTTTGGGTGGGCCCCCAATCGATCGAATGGACACAGGAAGATGTCGCCTGCGAGCTTCAATCCCAGGGTTATCCCGTGGAACCAGCGCAGGTAAAATTCCCGGGACGCAAACTCGCCTACGGCGAAAACATCCTGAAAATCCAGCTTAGCGACGACCTGGCCCAATCGGTCAGGGTGGTTGTGGCCAATTCGTGAGCCCATGATTATCCACAAAACAGGTCTTCGTTAATTTATTTGATGGTGTTTTTGGATGGATTTTTGGATGGCGCCGGGGGGAATCGCGATGCCTTTTTCCGGGGGATCCCGTCGGGAACTTCTGCGCCAATCCCTTTTGGGCGCGCTGGGAGCGGGTGTGACCTGGTCTCTTCGACCCGGGTCCGGCCAATCCCGCGAGGAAAAAAACGGCGGCAACCTCCATGTCGCCCCCTTTTTTCTCGATGTCACTCCGCCCATCGGGCACCCCTGTTGCGGGGGATGGATCAAGCCGGTTGAAGTGGTCGATGACCCGCTCGAAGCCAGGGGGATCGTGATTCTTGGGGCGGGAAAACCCATCGTCCTTTGCGCGGTCGATTGGACCGGGGTATTGAACGGCACCCATGTCGCATGGCGGACCGCGATGGCGGAGGCGGCCGGAACAACGCCCGATCGCGTCGCGCTGCACTGCGTCCATCAACACAACGCGCCGTTCGCGTGCCTGGATGC
>CAWUOD010000491.1:0-3168 GCA_963923115.1 uncultured Singulisphaera sp. | reverse complement strand
AATCCAGGGCCTTTGGATTCCTGGATCGTTGCGACCGTTTTGCCCGAGGGATCGAGGATTTTGATCCGTGGAACTTTTGCTTTTTCTTGCCCCAAAGGCGCTCCCGTACCGGGTTCAGTTCCTCCTGGAATATATACCCCTATCACAGCCCCGGGTAACGGATTTTGACCGATAAAGTCCTTTGATCGATCAATCGTTACCATTTTTTGGGGTGACAGGCGCTCGAAAGGGGGGATGTCCAAAAGGGTGAACCCCTTGGGAAAACCAAACCTGGCAACATGAACCACAAAGGATGGATCCAGAACCCATATTCCCCGGCCATGGGTGGCAACCACCAGTTCCCCCGTTTTACGCGAAACAACCAGGCCATGAACCGGAACCGTAGGCAACGATCCGACCCGAAAAAAATCCGATCCCCCATGGATCGAACACCAAAGGCCAGTCTCCGTCCCCACCCACCAAATTCCGGGGTAAAGCGGGTGTTCCAGTACCGCATGAATGCAACCGGCCCCCGCCAGCCCTGAAGAAAGATCCTTCCAGGTTTTTCCTTGATCGAATGTCTGAAAAAGATAAGGCCGGTCATCCCCCAACCTGTGCCGATCCACCGCCACGAGCGCCGATCCTTTGCCCGGTTTTTCGCCCGGAATGTCCCTTGGCTTCAGGGGACAAATAGCCCGTATCCACCCCGGGGAAATCAGGGGAAGGAATCGCCCTACTTCGGACCAGCTTTTTCCCTGGTCGGTGGTGACATGCAGCAGTCCATCGTCCGATCCCGCCCAAAGCAGATCCGCATCGACACAATCCTCGCCCAAAGCCGTTAGGTTGTGCCCCGACTGTTCATCCGGCCCGGGTATCCCACGCGTCAAATCTGGACTGATCTTTTTCCAATTGGCACCTTTGGCCTCGGACCGGAATAGATAATTTGCCCCATAATACACCGTGTTTGGCGTATGTCTTGATAAAAGAAGGGGAGCATTCCACTCGAACCGAAGGGCCGGCTCGCCCTCGGCGGGGCGTGGCCTGATGTCGATACTCAAACCGGCACGAAAATCGTGACGCCTCAGCCCCCCATATTGCGATTCCAGATAGGCAATATGTGCCGTTTGGGGATCCTGTTTAGCCTGAAATCCATCGGCGCCATAAAGCCGACTCCAATCGGAAGGCAATATCCCCTCGGAACGACCCGTTCGAGAGGGCCCAATCCAGGTTCCATTATCCTGCAAGCCCCCCATCACCCGAAAAGGCGACCGCTCATCCACATCCACCCCGTAATACTGCGCAAGAACCATATTGTTGATATGGGTCCAGGTTTTCCCACCATCCTTGGACGAATATAGTCCGCCATCGGTGCCCAGAAGAAGGGACCGTGGATCTTTGGGGTCAAAAACCAGGGCATGATGGTCCGGGTGGACACCGAAACCGATATCGCTCCGGAAGGTTTTGCCGTGGTCCGTTGACCGGTAAAGGGGAATACCCAACACCCAAACCCTTTTGGAATCGGAAGGATCCGTCCGGACCTGCCCAAAATAAAACGGCCTGGGACACAGGTCGTTGAGCTTGCCCCAACTTTCCCCGGCATCAAGCGACTCAAATACGCCACCCGTCCCGGCCGGACCAGGTTCATTCCCGTTGGGGAGTTGATCCGTGACGCTTGCCGTGGCGGTTTCGCCGGTTTGGATCACCGCGAGAACACGCCCCTTTTTATTTCGGTCAAAGTCGATCCCGCAACGCCCATATAGCCCCTCTGGCAAGCCGTGGGCAACCTTTTTGAATGTGTTGCCCGCATCCACGGAAAGATAGATTCCCGCCTCGTCGGCCAGTTGTTCCCGCGGATTGCCTCCCGAAAACGGACCACGACGAACCCGATAGGCGCAAGCCACCACCCGATCCGAATTGTGGGGATCCAGTTGAACATCCACCACTCCAACATCGGCCGGAATCGGGAGAACCTGCCTCCAGGACTGACCAGAGTCCTCCGAACGAAAAAGGCCCCTGTCCCCTCCCTCGCTCCACAAGGGTCCCAGCGCCGCGACAAACACCCGCCTCGGATCCCGGGGATCGACCACAATCCGGCCTATGTGCCGAGAAGATTTCAACCCCCTGTGCAACCAGGTTTGGCCTCCATCACCCGACCAATAAACCCCATCACCCTGGGAAACGCTGTTTCGGGCATTGGGTTCGCCGGTTCCCACCCAAATTTCTTTCGGATTTTTGGGATTTAGGGCCACCGCTCCCAAAGCCGAGACAGCTTGCTTGTCAAAGGGTGTAACCCATGAAGCCCCAGCGTTTTCCGTTATCCAAAGCCCCGATGACGCTGTGGCAACCACCCACCGGGAACTATTTGTTGGATCGATCGCGATTTCGGTGATCCGACCGCCCATGACTGCCGGGCCAATCGATCGCGCGGGGACGGGAATGGAAACGATTTCCAGGGCCGCAAAAGCCCGGGCGGGGCTCCCAAAAGAGCCCATTGGCAACCCAAGCGCCAAAAGGGCCAAAATCCCCCGAAGGAGCCTGTAAATATCGCCCCGCATGGAAGTCACTTGGCAATATCGACAATAATTTGGCGTGCCGCCTTGTAGGCATTGCGGATGGCGGTGGCGCGAGCTTCCAACTGCCCCTCGTTGTAGAAGCTGCCGGCCTGGTTTTTGGACAAACCCGCAAGTTCAAAGGTCAAAGGCAAAAGACGGATAAATTCCTGGATCTTTTGCTGTTGGGCCTGGGAGTTGTCTGCGCTCATGGGTGGGACTCCGGCAAAAGAGGACCGTAAAAAAATGGAAATGGAATCCCTATCTATTCTACTCAACACGCTGGTCGAAACCAACCGCCCGATGAAGGAGTGCCCCGAAGCGCCTATAAAGATCAATTCAAGTATCTCTGGTCCGCCTCATGCCCCGGAGTCCGCTTGTGGAGCTTGCGCGCAATCTGAAGGTGGAATCGGTGGGCCAATTGGGTTTGGTGCCGCCTATCGCCCTTTCAAACCTGCAGACCGTGGACGATGCCGTCAGGCTCATGCGAACGCATGGAGCGGGATGCGTCCTCATTACATTCGAAGGCAGACTGACCGGAATTTTTACTGAAAAAGACCTCCTTTGCCGGGTTTTGGTTCCCAGGCTTCCCCTTTCCACCCCTTTATCACTGTCTCTTATACACATCTGACGCTGCCGA
>CAWUOD010000490.1:0-3173 GCA_963923115.1 uncultured Singulisphaera sp. | reverse complement strand
CGGAGATGTGTATAAGAGACAGATAATTTACCAATAAATAACCAAAGTAATTGGTCCATATTGGGTTCTATGCCAACCACTTATATACCGGAAGACCCTTCCTCCAAAAGTTGTGGATCGTTAACTTGGCTTAAGTCGAACATCCGGCTTGGCATTTGGATGCTGATCCTTTCGCCCCTCCGCCATAATTGCCGACCATTCCGCCAATCGTTTCCCCAGGATTCGACAGACATCCCTATCCTCATCGCTTCGCGGTTCGCGCAGTATCGCCGCACCATAGTGACATGTCGCCGTCTTGCTTACATAATCCGTAACACCAAAAACCAAAATTCCAAAATTGATCAATACCGTGCATAGCGATTGGCAGGTGATTTCCGCACCGCCACTCGATCCCCCTTCCGAAGAAAAAGCGCAGCCCACCTTCCCATCAAGATTCATCCATGCGTCAAACATGGTTTCATCCCAGAACCTTTTCATTTTCCAGGACAATAAACCCATATTTGTCGGACTGCCCAGCGCGATTCCATCACACCAAAGGATATCCTCTTTGGCGGATGCATCATCGATTGTCCGGATTCGAACCTCGGTTTGCGGGATTTTTTGCGCTCCCTCGGCCACCAAAGCGCCCATTTTCGCAGTGTTTCCGGAATGGGAATCGTAAAGGACAAGGATTTTTGCCATGGGACCAAAACACCATTTATGCGGAAAGGGCACAAAGAAATATGGGGCGCAAAAGCCCCGGGCGACACCCATAAAATATCCTAAGAGTCATTCGCCGCCCCTTGCAAGGGGATGGGGAGAAATCGTCCCGGAATCCCAAAGGTATCGAAAAAAATCATGCCTCCCATCCGACGGATTTGTTATTGGGGGCAATCTCGTGAGCCCGGATCGTTTTCACACCCACAAAGGATCTGACAATGGTTTCATATATATGCTGAACCATTCCCTGCGACGCGGGAAACACACCCCGTTCCGTATCCTGAATTTCCGACACCGCATAAAACGCAAGCGGGTCGACAGTTTTTACCATTTCGGACACACGGTCCATGTCCCGACGATTAATAATCATATGGATGACCTGAACGGGCCCTTGCTTTCCCATTCCCTCCATAACGGTCAGGCCAAAACCCCGTGAGGAAAGTGTCTCGACCAAAGGATCAATTACCTGGGGCGAAACAATTTTTACCGCCAATTTCCCCATCGCCAAAATACCCTCGAGCCAGACACCAAGATAATTTCCAAGTGTAAATCCACCCGCAAACGCGAAATGGCAAAGGGGTGAATCAAGGTTTTTCATGATCTGACCTATGGCAAAAAGCCAAAGGAGAATTTCAAAAAAACCGAGGCAGGCAGCAAGCGTCTTCTGCCCGCGGGAGACAAATATGATTCGGATGGTGGAGAGAGTCACCACAGTCAATTCAGCAAGGAATATTCCAAGCGGAAGCCAATTTCCAAACACCGATCCCATATCCACTGTCATAATCCCCCAACACCCAAAGTTGTCAGGCAAGGTTGATAACGACAATGGCCAAATGGTGCAAGGCCTTCCTTTGGGGAGCGGCTTTGCAACCCAAAACTTCCAAAATTTTAAGCTGGCGATTAACTTTTGCTGAAAATCCCCGAAAGGGCAAGCCAACAGGACATAAAGCTATTGGCAGCCACACATATCCAAAACACCCACTGGAAACTCTTTTTGCTTGTTTTGTGCCGAAAAGTTTGCTGGGCGAGCAAGCCACCTGGCCACCCACAACATAGCCCCAAAATTTGCAGCGTTTTTTCCGGTGTCCGCCAGGAATCCTTTTTCGACGCGGATTTATCCAAGCCATATGCGACAAAAGTTAGCAAGCTCATAATTACATAAATCGCCAAAATCCATGCCGGCAACTTCCCCAAGAAGGAGGCAATCACCAAAAATCCAACAAACATGGCCACAAAAGCATAGGCAATTTTCACGGTATCCTCCTCCCCGCACGGAACCTGAAAAATGGGAAAAACAATCTTTGGCTAGGATTTCCTGCGACTCATAACCCATGCCGTTGGCAAAAGCACCATCAGCATCCCCAAAAGTGTGATTTGGTTCCAGGTTCGATCAAAAAGCAGTGTGTCTATCACCAAACCAAATGCGACCTGACTGAGCCCCACAATGGAAACCCTGGCGGCAACGCCATGGGTGAACGCCTGGGTTAGGCACCATTGACCGAGCAATGCACCCACTCCCACCCCCAAAAGCATCCACGCCTGATTGGGGGTCACCGTGGTCCAAAGTTGGGTCGGCCAATTCCCCTGGGGCAAAAGCATCACCACGCAGGTTAGCATCGCCACCCCCGAAAAATGGGAGACAATTGCCCAATTATCGTTGCCCTTGAGTCGATTGAGACCCAACATCGCGACGGCGGTGAAACCCGACGCTCCCAACGCCGCCGAGACAGCCAGCGGATTATTTCCATCATGGGGCTGCTGGACGAGCCCCACTCCCACCACCCCGATGATCGCGGCGATCAAGGTGCCCCAGCCGGGCCATTCCCCCAAAAACCAGCCGGCAAAAAGTCCAATCCAGAGGGGATAAGTATTCGTAAGGGTCAAGACCTCGGGGGTTGGCAGCCT
Organism: uncultured Singulisphaera sp.; assembly: GCA_963923115.1. Classification (GTDB taxonomy): domain Bacteria; phylum Planctomycetota; class Planctomycetia; order Gemmatales; family Gemmataceae; genus SYLG01. Next base: position 569 of record CAWUOD010000490.1, on the reverse strand, counting down.
GGTCAAAGCATAGAAAGTGCAAACCATGCTCGCGCTGCCCGCGATGCTTCGCAACCATATCATCGGAGGGCGGAACAGAATAAACCGTCCCCCTCGCAGGGAGCAACAAACCACCGCCCCCACGAACGCGATCAGACTGCGAAAAAACGCGATGACGCGCCAATCCCCGGCCAACTCCCCGTCGACCACGCTTTTGGATAGCGCGAATGTCCATATTCCCATCCAGGTGAAAGCGAAACTCCCGGCGATCATCCAGGCATAGGGGCCAAGGGGCACCCCAAACCGCGGGGTCGCGGATCGCGATCCGTGCGGGTCCATCCCCGTCGATCCAGGCGAATGGGATCCCTTTATTGTCTGGGCTCCGGATGGGTCGGAAGGGTCGATGGATGGATTTTCGCGGGCTTTATTTCCCATGTTGCAATGCCCACTCCAGCTCGATCTTGTCACGGATGGCGAGAAACGCCGCGACAATGGCTGGATCAAACTGCGATCCGGAAAGTCGGGAAACCTCGGAAAATGCCTTGTCGGTATCCATTGCGGGACTGTCTCTTATACACATCTCCGAGCCC
>CAWUOD010000489.1:0-3175 GCA_963923115.1 uncultured Singulisphaera sp. | reverse complement strand
TTGGATGAGGGCCGAGCCCCAAATCACCTTAAACGAACTTTGCGAAAAAGCGGATGTATCCATCAAGGCTATCAAGAAAAGAATTCAGGTTCTAAAAGCCCGTGGCCTTTTGCATCGAATCGGCCCGGACAAAGGGGGACACTGGGAAGTTATAACACCATCGGAATCCGATTGAATCCCGTATCCAAACCACATCCAATTCCTTTCCAGCCAAAGGCACAAAGATGAATCGTTCACCATACTATTTGTTCTCTTTTCTTTGTCTTTTTTGTTTGCATAACCAGGGTTTTGCGGCCGTCCGGCTCGCCGGGGTCTTCACCAGCCACATGGTCCTTCAACGCGACCGCGAAGTGCCCGTTTGGGGATGGGCCGATCCGGGTGAAACCGTCGAGGTCCGCTTTGGCGACGCATCGATAACAACCAAGGCCAAAGACTCAGGGCGCTTCGAGGCCCGGCTTCCCTCGATGAAAGTCTCAACCAAGGGACAGGAGTTGCTTGTCACAGGCCAGACGGGCAAGGTCGTCCTGACGGATGTCCTTGTGGGGGATGTGTGGTTATGTGGCGGACAGTCGAACATGGATTGGCCTTTGCATCTTTGCAAGGCTCCCGCGGATGTCGGCTCGGCCAACCATCCCGCCATCAGGCATTTCGCCGTCGATCTCAGTTTTTCACCCACACCACGGGAGGACTGTCAGGGCCAATGGCAAGTTTGCACACCCCAAACCGCGGGAGGGTTCACCGCCGTCGGATACTACTTTGCCCAAAAGGTGCACAAGGAGACAGGGGTGCCCATCGGTATCCTCCGATCTTCCGTCGGCGGCACCAACATTGAACTTTGGATGTCGCAAAAGACGCTTATGGAGACCCCGGCCCTTGAGCCCTTCGCCAAATCCATGCGGGAATCGCTTGCGCAATGGCGCAAGGAATTGATCCGGGATCTTCCCCAAATGGACAAATGGAGCGCAAATGTAAAGGATGCGCTCAAAACGGGAGCGCCGATCCCTCCACCTCCGGCGTTTCCGGAGTATCCGTTCGGGGAGAAAATGTTCAGGCCCAGGTGCGTGACACTATATAACGGAATGATCCACCCGATCATTCCCTTCGCCGTCCGGGGATTTCTCTGGTATCAGGGGGAAAGCAACGCGGGGCAGTGGCCGGTCGCCGCGCAATATATCGAGAAGAAAAAGGCTCTTGTCGCCGATTGGCGAAACTACTTTGGTGGTGGGGCGGAACTCCCCTTTTATTTTGTGCAACTGGCGGCCTGGCAAAAACCAAACAATGACCCCGCGGCGGCGGATGATTGGGCCCACTTGCGCGAAGCCCAAAGGCATTGCCTCAAAGCCATCCCATCCACGGGAATGGCCGTTGCCACCGATATTGGCGATGCGGATGACATCCATCCCGCCAACAAGGGGGATGTGGGAGAAAGACTGGCTCGCTGGGCGTTGCGGGATGTATATGGCAAAAAGGATGGGGAGGTTTCCGGCCCCCTTTTCCTCAAGGCCACCCCGGAGGATGCCCGTCTTGTGGTCGAATTTGAACATGCCAAATCCGGTCTCATGGCCGCTTCGAAGGAGGGGCGAAAAGACCCAATCGCCAGGAACAAAGGCCCGGGAGGTTTCGCGATCGCCGGTGCCGATCGCAAATGGCAATGGGCCGATGCGCGAATCGATGGCAACAGGGTTATCCTTTCCCATCCCGCGATTGCCAAACCGATCGCGGTCCGTTACGGCTATTCCATCAACCCTGTTCTCGCGGATCTTTACAATAAGGATGGTTTACCCGCGTCCCCATTTCGCAGCGATGATTGGTAAGCAATACCGTATCGGAGTCCCACGATGTCGATTGGTTTGATCACAGGTTCCCTGCTTTTGGCTCTTGGTGCCGATCCCCTGCCCAGAGGCTGGTCGATTCCGTTTGTGGATCTTGATGGTCGCAAGGACCTTCAGGTTTTGGTCGATCGCGAAAAAGGGCAATATCTTGGCCATCCGACGACTGTTCTCCTTGAGGATGGCAAGACGATTCTTTGTGTGTATCCCAAGGGGCATGGCAAGGGGGCCATCCTCCACAAAAAAAGCACCGATGGAGGATTGACCTGGTCCGAGCGGATTGCCGTGCCGGAAAACTGGACAACCTCCAAAGAAACCCCGACCCTCCACAGGTTGATCGATCCCGAGGGAAAAAAGCGCCTGGTAATGTTCAGCGGACTCTATCCCGTCCGGATGGCCTCGTCGGAAGACGATGGCAAAACCTGGACACCGTTGGAAAAGGTTGGCGATTATGGCGGCATCGTGGCCATGGGATCGGTGGCCTCCAAAAAAACCGGCCCGGGACACTATCTCGCCTGGTTTCATGATGATGGTCGTTATTTCACCGAAAAACCCGCACCCAAAAAGCCGGTGGAATTCACCCTCTACCAGATTGAGACTAACGATGGAGGAAAAACCTGGTCCGCGCCCAGAATGATCCAAAAATCCCAGGCGGTCCACCTTTGCGAACCGGGAGTGCTCCGCTCCCCCGACGGAAATACCATCGCGCTTCTTTTGCGCGAAAACAGGCGGGTAAATAATTCGCATGTCATCTTCAGCCATGATGAAGGCAAGACCTGGACGGAACCGGTGGAACTTTGTGGCGCCCTAACCGGCGACCGGCACACGGCAGTTCGGTTGCCCGATGGACGCTATTTCATTTCCTTTCGCGACATGGCTCTTGAAGGCCCCACAAGGGGGGACTGGGTGGCATGGGTCGGAACATGGGACGATATCCTGGCCATGTCACGGGGCGAAACCCGCCAGGGATCCTGGCGAATCAGACTCAAGAAAAACCACAAGGGTTCCGACTGCGCGTATCCGGGAGTGGAACTTTTGCCCGATGGGACCATTGTCACCACAACCTACGGCCACTGGACCCCCAATGAGGCACCCTGGATTCTCTCGGTTCGCCTGAGGGTTTCCGAGGTTGATGCGCTATTGCGCAAGTCGGGAACACCATGATCGGCATCGACCCCATTTCAGGACATGGGACAATTTTGCGATCTTTTTTTATTCTGATTTTGGCTTTGGGGCCTTCTCATTTGGCAACAGCGGCCGAAAAGCCCAACATTGTCCTGATTGTCGCCGATGATTTGGGCCTGTCTCTTATACACATCTCCGAGCCCACGAGACCAGAGAGGATC
>CAWUOD010000488.1:0-3181 GCA_963923115.1 uncultured Singulisphaera sp. | reverse complement strand
TTGTCCACTATTTGCTGACGGCGGATGATTTTGTGTTTCGGGGTTGGATCAGCGATATGGTCCTTCGCTACAAGTTTGGCTATTGGCGCAAATAGGCCCTTTCGGCAGGTTGGCTTTTATCGCAAAGTGGAATCAGTCTTTTGGCAGTTCGCGGCTGATGTTGCGCCGTTTTGGGCCCATTTCGTTTTAATAGATCCCTCTAATGGCCTTTCGGAGGGACTCCGGGGGAGCGGTGCCCGTTGTCCCGATTTGCCGGATGGTCACCGAGGCAACCAGCATTGCCAGACCCATCGCTTCGGCTATTGTCGCCCCGGAGGCGCAGGCGGCCGCAAGCGCGGCGCTAACGCTGTCTCCCGCCCCCACAACATCGATCGGCCCGGTGACAGGCGGAGCGGACACATGGGCGGATGGTTGTCCCGCGTGGGCGTGAAGAATTCCATCCTGGCTCAGGGTGCAAAATACGGATTGGCGGCGATCACTCGCCAGTCGGGAAATTGTCTGCCCAATGTCCTCCCGGGAGGGGGCCCCTGAAAGACCAAGCATCCTCGCCACCTCGTCCCGGTTTGGCTTGATGGTGACGCCCTGGAATTCGCCGATGCGCTCACGGCTATCGGCAAGGATGAGTTTGTCGGGATATCGTGCCTGCAACTCGGCGAGTCTGGTTATTCCAGGAGTGGTGACGACGCCGCAATCCATTTGGCTGACCTGATCCAAAACAATCAGGGCGTCAAGATGTTCCAGTGATGCCTCAAGCCCCTTCCATAATCGAGTTTCAAGGTCATAGGGAAGGCGCTCGCGGTTTTTGATGTCGAGACGGTTCAGCTCGCGCGGGGCGTTCGCGGGAAGTTCATACATCGGCTTTGTGTATGTCGGGGTGCGGCGCGACGGTTCGACCAATAGGTGCTCCGTTCCGACGCCTTTCATCCGTCCAAGGGCCCGGGCCAATTCGTGCCCTTCGCCATCATCCCCACGCATCGAGAAAATTTCGATCGAGCCCACGCCCAAGGCGTGCAGGTTGTTGATCACCGTTCCCGCGGCACCCGGTTGGGACCGGACACGGACAACCTGGTAAGCTGTCAATCCGGTTTCGATAGAAGGCTCGTCCAGCCCGCCATCAATCTCCAGATAGCGATCCAAAAAGAGATCGCCAAACACTCCCACCCGACAAGATCCCAGCCGGGGGAGAATCCTCTCGAGGGAATCCGGGGTGATCACTTCGCGGACTCCATTTGGCCCGTGGCTTCGCGTCGAAGCGCGGGAAGGGTGTCCCGGTGGTCGCCCGCGATGTAGTGGCTAACCCCGCCATCGACGACGGTTCGCACAAGGATGGTCTTCCAGGGGCGATAATAATATTTGGGATCGGTTTTGGGGGCTTGCTGTCGGTGGTCCCCTTCGATCGGCACAAGGTCGAAGACCCCGGTTGTGAATTTGGCGATCGTTTGTCCTTTTTGCAGGGCGACATTGCGGGCCATGGATAGGGCCTTGAGGTACACCTCCGGTCCCATGACGGCGGAGCCAAAGCTCAAGAGTACACCCCCTTCGAGATTGCGCACCGCCTCGGTGAAGATCAGGAAATCGTCATAGCTTGCGCCGCCCAGGGCGGATCCATCGCAATTGGGGTGCTCGTGGATGATGTCGTAGCCGATTCCAATATGCACTGTGACGGGTATGTTGCGTTTGAGTGCCTGGGCCAAAACGCTGACCTCCTTGTGGGGAAAATCTCCATCGAGAATCGCGCGACCAATCGATTCCCCCATTCCCATGCCCCTGGCGCGCCCAGCCACTACGGCGTCGTTGATTTGGGCGGTTTCACGCCAAAGGCCGAATTCGCCTGTGCGGATATATTTGGCGACGGATTCAGTCGTGGCGCCGATTAGCGCCATTTCGTAGTCGTGTATGGGCCCGGCGCCATTCATGGCGATATGGCTAATGAGTCCCTTGTCCATCATGTCGATGATGTGCCTTTGGACCCCGGCCCGCAGCACATGGGCCCCCATCATGAGGATTCTTGCGCGCCCTTTGGCTTTGGCATCGACAAGAGCGGCTCCCAAGCCGCGAAGTGCCGGATTTTCAAATGTGGACGGAGCATCAAGGTCGAGGACGATGCCCATGTCCAGGTCGTGCTCGCGCTCGGCCAAGGGGCGAATTTTTAGTTGGGATCGGTCAAACTTTGGGAAAGGCAAGGAAGGCTCCCGGCGGGTGTTGAATTTTTCAGATAAGGATCTCTTCATCCTACCTGTGGGCCCAAAGATCGCCCATGGGGAGCCTTTGTGGGAAATTCCGTTCTTCAACTGGTTCAAAACAGCCCATGAAGCGGGCCTCCCCTTGCCGCCAGTTCCTCTATCCGCCTGGTGGTTTTTTCGCTTTCCTGAAGCGGGGGTGCCAGGTGGGGCTTGTTGCGGGCATCAAGAATCAGGCAACCCTTGCAGCCCCAGTGTTTGTCCAGAGTGAAAGCGCCCACACCGTCCAGGTCCCGGGCCGGGTCGGAGCGCGTGAAACAGGCCCAGAGCCAATTGGACAGGTTTGCCGCAAGAAAGTCGGGATCATCCGTCAGGCAGATCATGGCGAAATCGTTGATGGGATGGTCAACAGGTATGGCCCTGGCGAGTTTTCGAATGTCCCCTGATTGGTCCGAACCCGGCGGGCTAAAGGGGGGCGCTTTGACCGCGAGAACCCCGGGGAAACAGACCCTGGCTTTTTCCAGCCCCTCGGGAAGTCGGCCCAAGCCCTCAAGGGAAGTTGCCAATTTCCTGATGGTGGGGCCCCCGGCGGCGAAGACAACCTTGGAGCCCCGGTTGAGGCCGGTTCCTGAATAGTCGAGAGTGTCGATGGTTGTCTTCGTCTGGAAATGGAGGTCGCGGGAAAAATCAATCCGGGAAAATAAATACTCCAAAAAGGATGCCTTGTCGTGAATATCCAGGCCGGGGGCGGCCCCGGAGTCGAGAATGAAAAGGAATTTGGCCAAGCTCAATTGTCCCGTGCCCAAAATCAGGTTGGCCTGGGTCAATAACTCGGCAGGGCCATCATACTCCCTGAAAGGCGCGTAGCGTTCACTTCCCAACGCAAAAAGCAGTGGATGGACCCCGGCCTCGTCAATGGCATGAACCGCTTTGACCCCAGGCAAACGGGAAGGGATCACGCTTCCGGTCAGTCTGTCTCTTATACACATCTCCGAGCCCAC
>CAWUOD010000487.1:0-3183 GCA_963923115.1 uncultured Singulisphaera sp. | reverse complement strand
GGAAGTTTAGCGGTTGGGGAGCAAGGATTGGCCCTCAGGCAAATGGTTGATGGTGGAGAAAAGTGGGAGCCAATTACCGGACTCTTTTCCAACGAAGCCAGCATGGTTGTTGATTTTTTGGCTGTTCATGTGCGTGGGAAGTGTTCATGGATTGCCGGCCGCCCTGGTTCATTTGTTGCAAGGAGTGATGATGAAGGGCGCAGTTGGCGCAAAATCCATACTGGGCAAAATGCCCCGATCCGAAGCCTATTTTTTGTGAATGAAAAACAAGGGTATGCCGTTGGAGATAGGGGAACAATTCTTGGAACAAGGGACGGTGGGGAGAACTGGAAGATCCTTCGAACCGGGGGGCAAAGGGCGGGGGTCCTGGTTTTGGGCCCTGATCGTGAGCATTTGAGTAGGGCAATGATCGCTCATGTCGGTTGGGTGGATGGTATTCATGTCGATTCCTGGGTGGCAAGCCAGGGGCTTCCCGGGGATATTGCTTATCAACCAGGAAATGACGCGTGCCTGCATAACCGGGAACTGGGTGCTACCGGATTTTCTGTTGGTTTGACATGGCCTGGGCATCGTGATGAACCGGGATATTCCCGAATTCAATTGGCCCAAAAGATGGATGACTACTTTGGAGTGGGGGCGGTTGATCGTTTAACACGATCCCTTGTGCTGGCGATTCGTTCATCCCAACCTGAATCCCTTGTAGTTGAGTGGTCAGGATTGGATCCCAATCACCATGGGCTTTCGCTGCTTTTGCGAGAAGCATTAATTGGAGCACTTTCAGCGTCACCCGATCCAGGCAGGTATCAAGACCAAATCCGGGAGTTGGGTTTGCTTCCATGGAAAGTCAAAGAAGTTCTTGTCTCCCAGGGAGCAATAAGTCCAATTCGGATTGATTTAATGGAAATACAGCCCAGGTTGGGTGAAAGTTTGCGAGATTTTACTGTGGGAATTAGTCCGGAGGAAGGGCCTCGTTTGGCGAGGGGAGGGGAGATTTTTTTTAAGCACGACCTGTTTGTTCGTGAAGGGAATGGAAAAGGTTTGAAAGGCGCTTGGAGTGAAATTGCTGATCCGGGTCGGATGCGGGAAATCTCTCGTCAACTTTCTTCTGTGGATGATTTGGACAGCGCCCAATTACGGGCCATTCGTCGCAAGAATCAGGTGATGCAGCTTTTGGGTAACGGGGAATATTCACTTGCCGAGCCAGAAAAACTCGCTTCCAATTTGGATGGGATGTTAAAAGGCGTCGAGGATGATGCCGGAGCCCGGGTTCACCTTGCCCTGGCCAGGGTTGCGATGGCCAAGGGGAATTGGAACCTTGCCAGGGAGCTTTACACCCGTTTTCTGGACAAATATCCATCCAATCCGGGTGTAATCGAAGCCGCCACCTGGGTTGTTGTCCACAATTCCAGTGGGGAGGCAAGGCGGCGTCACGAGCTAAGGCAGGTCCTGCGGGAGGGGACGCTCCAGTTTGAGACGGCCTCGGGAGGAAAAAATGACGAGGGTGGGGGATTTGCTTCCATGGGATCCCGTGGTGCTTCCCCGGCTGGTCCGGCAGGAAGTGGACGGGATCCAAAAGCCGCGCTTGCAAAGGCAATTTATGAAAATCCCGCAGCTAACACTTTTGCGATTCCTATGCCCAGTCCCCCAAAAACGCTTGAGAAGGTCACTTTGCAAACCTCATTTGTTGACAATGTAATCGAGGCAAAAAAGTGGTATCAGGATGCTGTTGCCGCCGGTGGAAAAATGGCGGCATTTGGTTCGATGGTGTCTGACGATCCAAGGATACGGTTCGCCTGGTTGAGTGCATCCAGAAAGCTCGGTGAGCATCAATCCACCAGGGAGTTTTCCGAGGGAATGAGCAAATTCGTTGCCGGGGGTGAAGACCCGGATATCCAGGCTTGGCGTAAGGCTGCCGCTATGGAGTTATGGCTACTCAGCCGAAAAGGAAATTCTCCGATGCCTGCCTGGGCTTGTCGTAAAAGCGAGGGGCGACCTTGGCTTGACGGGAATCTGGATGAGCCATTTTGGACCCAAATTCCTGCCCAGCATCCAATTATGGTTAAAAACGGTCAGACCATAAACGCAAAAAAAGGAAATGGGCCCCAAACAAGATTCAGCGAACCTTTGGCGTTATTTGCACATGATGATAATTTTCTTTATTTGGGAATAAGGGTCAAGTCTACTCTGGATGAACGGTCAAAATTGCCTGACCCTCAAATATTGACCAATTCTGTTCGCGGCCATGACACCGATCTTTCTCGTTTGGAACATATAAATTTAGTCATTGATATCGATCGTGATTATTCGAGTGTTTATCGTTTTCGTATTGATAAGCGCGGTTGGATAGATGATTTGTGCTGGGAAGACCCGACATGGGACCCGCGTTGGTTTGTGGCTTCAAGAAAATCTGGAGATTGGTGGGAATTGGAATTAGCGATTCCGCTATCCATGATCTCTTCGGAAAAAATATCCCATGGAAAAGCTTGGGCCATTGGAATCAGCCACCATCATCCGGATCTGGAAGGGGATCTTTCCTGGAGCGGGGCCGGCCGGGTAGCTCCCAAACAGCCAACCCCAAATGATTTTGGCATCCTGTTGTTTCAGGCTCCAAATATGCCACAGACCGTTGATGGAAACCCAAAAAATCGGAAACCGGAGGGGCAGGGGGAACATGGTTCTAGTCCACCCGAAGGATCTCGGCCTGGACCTTTCCGATAAGTTTCTGAACGGGAATCAATGGTGCAAGGGATTCCTCCTGATACCAGCTCTGATCTCCAACCTTTATGTGGCCAGGGGAGATTCCCCCTTTTCCCAATGTCCCATCAAGTCCTACCCATTGGCCATCAATGTATACTTCCGCCCACATGTGAAAACCCAAATACGGGGATCTTGCGGATCCTGATTTGGCTCGTTCGATATAAACCAAGCCTGTTACAGTCCGGGCTGGCAGGGCCGCCGCACGGCAAAGGGCGCACAGTAGGATTGCCGCATGGCGACAATCGCCACGCTTTGACCTCGCGGCTTCACTAGCAGTTCCAATAGGAGCGGAGGCGTCAGGTACCAAAGTTGATTTGACATAGCGCTCCAGTCTTTTCGCGGCAGTCCAGCTATCATCGTTAAACGCACCAGAGGCTTGGGCCATCCCCCGAATAACCGAATCGTTGTGGTCGATCATCCTTGAGG
>CAWUOD010000486.1:0-3184 GCA_963923115.1 uncultured Singulisphaera sp. | reverse complement strand
AGCCCATGGCCGGATTGCTTTTGGATCTGAAACGGCGCGGGCTGCTCGAATCGACACTTGTGGTTTGGGCCACCGAATTCGGTCGTACTCCGGGAACCCAGGGGACCTCGGGACGCGATCACCACCCGTTCGCTTTCAGCGTCTGGATGGCAGGGGGCGGGATCAAAGGCGGCACGGTCCACGGCGCGACGGACGAACTCGGATTTCACGCAGTCGAAAATCGCCATTATGTGACCGATGTCCACGCGACCATTCTGCACCTGATGGGCCTCGACAGCCGCCGACTGGAAATTCCGGAGCGAAAACGCCTGGAAATCGACCATGGCCATGTGATCCGCCCCATTCTGGCGTAATACCTGCGGCTCAGATTCTTGTCTCCGAGGATTAAAAAAAAACTTCTCAAGATAGGTCTATTTGTCCTTCACAAGGCCTTCCCGGACACCTTCAGCGATGGCTTTTGCCAGGGTTTTGGCGGCGGGTTGGGCACCTTCTGCCACGGTGTTGGCAACCTCGGCGATAACGGGTGCCGATTCGCGGGCCAGATCCCGCATCACCGGAACCGACTCACCAAGCAGGTAGCGTTGGATGGCCCCCATAAAACCCATATAAGTCGTAACCGATCCCAGAAAGAGCAAAGATAATCACAAAAACGCGCACCAGAAATACCGGGGTGGGCCAAAGGAACCAAACGAAGCGAAAAAACTCCCCAATCCAATCCCGGCCAAAACAAGCCCCATCACCAAAATCGTGGGCCCCGCCAAACGAAGGATCTGACGGATCTTGTCCTGTTGGGGCAACTGCACCTGTGGTTGGCTCATCTCTGTTCCCTGATCGGATGTCACCGAAAAAGATCGGTCACTTTAAGGATTTTACCTACTCGCCACATGCAAAACCAACCTTTGGCAATGTGCATGACCTAAAGGAAAAAGGTCACAGCCAAAACATTTTCCTTGGATTCGCTTTTTCCCATTGAATTCTCAATTGACAGAGTAAAAAATCCCCAATACCATCAATGACAAGGGTTATGACATTTCTTTCTTGGCGTTTGCCTGCCTGAACCAAATACTCAAGTTTCAACAAGGGTTCCATTTCGGGACCGGGAGACTTAAAATTTTTCGATTTTCGAATCGAATTAACCTTTAAAACTATCCATTCCAGTAAAAACCCAACAAAGGCATAAAGAATTATGAGAAATCCCCGCCGTGGATTTACTCTGATCGAACTTCTGGTAGTTCTCGCCATCATCGCCGTATTATTGGGCCTGCTCTTGGGAGCGATCTCCCAGGTTCGCGCGGCGGCATATTCCATCCAGTGTCGCAATAATATCCACCAAATCCTTTTGGGTCATGCCCAATGGTTCAACGAAAATCCTGCTATTAACTATGAAAGCCAGGGAATACCCGAACCTCCATTTCCAATGATTCTTTATGGCATGGGGCAAAGAATTATGCCGGGCCCGGGACCACTTCCAGGTCAGGTCACCATCGTTCCCGATATGCCAATGTTTCGATGCCCTTCCGACCCTTCTATTTCCCAATGGAAAGGAACCGGATACTATTTTGACATCACTTCCTATCCTTTTAATGCTTTGGTTTTTGTGAATGGGAAGCAGTTGCCGGGTTCCATTTCCGATGGGACATCAAATACCATTGCATATGGGGAAAGGTACGCTTCCCTTCCTGAATCTCGCTTTAATTTAAGTTTGGGTGGCACATTGGATAAATTGGGCGTCCAACCTTTGGTTCGCCCCGCTTCCTTTGCCGACTATCGGTATGGGGACACCCTACCTCTTCATGCCAAAGGGTCGAACCAGTGCATTGGTTCCACAACCGGTATTCATTTCCTTGTCAAACCCAATCCTTTAAGCACCCTTCCCGGAAACCTGATCTCCTGTCATTCTTCCGCCATTCCCATGGGATTCCTGGATGGTTCCGTTCGCATGGTCAGTGAATCCGTTTCGCCTTCCGTTTTCTGGGCCTAGGTTACCCCCGCATCCGGAGATTGATGGGATTATTCCAAACGGGGAGCGTCTTTAGGGTAAAAGCGATATCCAAAATCAAAAAAATGAATTTGGCCTGGTTTTATGCAATGCTGATTCTCGAACAGCATCCAAGTCGAACTGGAGCCGGAACATCATCGGTGGTTTCGATCCTGGGCCCAACCGGCCATATATTCTTTTTCTTCCTACGCCTTCAGATTCAGCACCCGGGCCGAGCCATTGACCTGGGCCAAAGCCACCTTCGTCCCATCGGCGGATAGCGCCATACCCCGGATATTATCAGGCTGTTTGAGCACACGAAGCGGTTCCGCCTGGTCCGGCTTCCAGATCCAGAGCATTCCCCCCGAACCGCCCGCCGTCCCCAGCACAAATCCCGCCGGGTGAATCGCCACACCCCACATGGTCCCCTGATAGGCTTCCTTCGATTTGTGTTCCTGAACCACCTTGAGCGACTTGGGATCCACCACCTGAATCAGGGGGTTCCCCACACCCGCGAAAGCGTTGCTCACATTGGTAATTCCCGCGCAAGCAAGACGATCCCCGGCGGCATTGACCGCCCACGCGCGCACGCCACCAATATCCGCGGCAAATCCGGCATCAAACTTGTGCAGCGCGGCGACCGGCTTCCCCTCGCGAAGAAGCTTCCCCGTCGCTGTGTCCCAGACACGCACATTCGCCTTGAGGTCGGCGGTGATGATCTCTTTGCCGTTCTCGCGAAATGCTGCCTGATACACATGGCAATCGTGCCCGGGCCAGCGCCGCACAGGCGTCAGATTGGGGAGTTGCCAAAGGGCGATCTCTCCGTCATTTCCCGCGGAAACCACCAAGCCATTTGCGGCCTCGACCGCCACCGCCCGGATCCAGCCATTATGGGCCGCGACCTGCCTTAGGGGTTCGGGTTGGACACCCTCGATCGGCCAAACGATCAATTGCCCCTCGTAACCGCCGCTTACCAACAGATTTTTCCCAGGCCAAAATCCGAGACTCTTGACCCAGCTCCCGTGTCCCGCAAGATCGGCCCTCTTGTTGGCGACAAAATCCCAACGCGAAATCACATTGTCCTGACCCGATGTATAAAGCCATTTTCCGGTCGGATCAAACCAGCACCCCAACAGACCGGCGCCATGCTTGCACTCGGCGATCTGTTTGGGCGCGTCGAGTTCCCAACCCGGATACGGAGGCGCG
>CAWUOD010000485.1:0-3195 GCA_963923115.1 uncultured Singulisphaera sp. | reverse complement strand
ATGCAAAGATACCCAAAACGATCCGTTAAGCCGGCAATTCCATCCTCGCCCCATCGATAGGCGCGACTTCGGGCATGGTCGTGGGGAAAGTATCCCCAGACCTCCCCATTTGGACTGTAATCCTCCCGAACCGACGCCCAGGAGCGCTCGGACAGAAATGGTCCCCATTGACGCCACCCTCGAATGTCGTCTTCAATCTGATTGATTCTTGCCTGTTCAGCGGAACTCATCATTTCCCCTCTTCAGGCCACCTATTCCACAGGGGGCTTGAGAATACCCCGAAGTGGATCTGCCATGCATTGCCCTTGAAGATCACTTGGTTGCCATTTCCAATGCGTATTGGGCCGCGCCTATGATGCCCACCCTGGGGTTTGTGGTGAGTAATAAAGGCAGGCTTTTCATGAAATTGGCAAACCGTCCCTTGCGCAGAAAACTCTGAAGGAACAATCCATTTTTGAGAACCGGCAGGATTTTTGGGGCTATCCCCCCCCCAATCATCACGCCACCCAAAGCCAGAATTTTGAGGGCCATGTTTCCAGCTTCTGCACCATATATTCTGCAAAATAATTCAAGGGTCTGCTTGGCGATAGAATCGGAGTTGGATAATCCCAATTCACTTACGACCGCGGATGGATCACCTTCATCCTCCAGAGCCTGAACCACCTTGGGGTGCGGGCTGGCACCAAGTCGTTCAATCATAAAACTGTAAACATTGTAAATTCCAGGTCCTGAAAGGATGCGCTCATAACTGACATGATTTCCAAACCTTCCAATCAAAAACCTGAGAAGGTCATTCTCAACAACATCCTGAGGGGCGAAATCCGTGTGGCCACCCTCCGTTGCGATTGTGTGGTACCGATTGCCATCCCAGAATAAAAACGCCTCACCCAATCCGGTGCCAGCGGCAACAACTGCCACATTCCCCTTTTTTCTGGGTCCAGCATCCGGGTTAAGGGGAATCATCTCGGATTCCGGAAGGTACAACATGCCATATGCCATCGACTCCAGGTCATTCAGCAGCTTGCAATGTCTGGTTCCCAAAGCATGACTAAGATCATCCTCGTCCAATTCCCATGGGAGGTTGGTTGTGCGACAGGAGCCGTTAATAATGGGACCTGCAACCCCGAAAGCAGCCGCCTCGATCTTTGGCCGATTTGATCCAAGGAACCTGTCCAGAATCTGTTCAAGCGACCCAAAGTTCCGACTCGGGAACACTTCTTCCCGAATGGGATCGCGACTTCCCCGTTTTGGATCAAAAAGCCCGATCACTGTTTTGGTGCCGCCAATATCGCCTGCGAGAAACATGGATTGGAACCTCATTAAAAAGTTGTTCGGGAATGGTTAATTTGCTGAACAATCAATTGTCTTTAAGACCCCTTTAACATTCCTACTGCACGCAAAATTCCATGGGAGGAACCAAATATAGCCGATCCCGCCACCAGGACCGTTGCTCCAGCCGCAACAGCCTTTGGTGCCGTTGATGGATCAATTCCCCCGTCGACCTCCAACTCGGTGGCCAAACCAAGTTGATCAATTCTACCCCGTATTTCGGCAATTTTTGGAAGAGTGCGCTCCAAAAACTTCTGTCCACCAAATCCGGGATTTACCGTCATAATCAAAACCAAATCCGTCATATCAATAATCGGTTCCAAAACCCCCACTGGAGTAGCCGGATTTATTGCGACACCCACCTTTAGTCCCAATGCCCGAATTCGCTCCAGGGTCCGGTGCAAATGAAGCGCCCCCTCGGCATGGACTATCAAGCTGGACGCACCGGCCCTGGCAAAATCTTCAAGGTATCTATCGGGCTGGTGGATCATCAGATGGGTCTCCAAAGGGAGACTTGTCACCTTGGAAACGGATTCGAGCACAAGGGGACCAAAACTAATGTTCGGGACAAACATCCCGTCCATGATATCCATATGGAGGCGATCCGCTCCTGCCTTGGCAACCTCCAAAACCTGTTCACCCAAGCGGGCAAAATCGGCGGCCAAAAGCGAGGGTGCAATCTTTGGCTCAATCATAATTTTTTTGCCTCCAAAAGTTGTGCAACGGCTTGTTGGTCACAATACCAGAGGAGTTCTCCTTTGGGAGCAACACCCTGGGAGGGATATGTATTCTGGTTTCTTGGCCCTTCGAGGACCTCACGAAGGGGCTCAGCCTTATCGCCGCCGCTAACCAGAAAACAAACCGCCTTGGCGGCGTTGATAAGACGATAGGTGAAAGTCAGACGGGTAGTTGACAACTTTGGAACCTCATTGCGGACCACCCATCGATTCACTTCGCCAAGAGCTTTGGTCCCCGGAAAAAGCGAAGCTGTATGACCATCCGAACCCATTCCAAGATAAATCAGATCAAATGCAGGTGGCGGGCCATCCGTTGCGACACCAAATTCCCTTGAAATGGTGGACTCATAGTCTCGGTCACCCTCAAAATGACAATCCTCGGCAAGCATCGGATGAACATTGCCCTCAACCAGGCCCACCTTGTCAATGAGAATTTGCTTGGCGGTTCTGAAATTCGAATCGGAATGATCCAGCGGCACGGAACGCTCATCGCTCCAAAAAAGATGCACTTTATCCCAATCAATTCCGGTCAGATATGGAGCCTCGGAGAGGATTGCAAACATTCGCTTGGGAGTCGAACCTCCCGAAAGGGCAACCCGAAAACAACCATTTGTGGTTATGGCCAATCTCGATTTGGACAGAAAAAGCTCAGCACCTGCCTTTGCCACAGCTTCCGAATCAGCAAATTGGACTACTTCACGGACCATTTTCTACTCCAGCGATTTCCAAAATGCAACCAGTCCGAAAAAAGACTTAAGGGCAAAAAAGGATCACGCGGCTGGACCCCGATCCATCGCTTGACAAAATTCAAAACCGTGTTTTTCATCACCCACGAGCACACGGTTCGCCATGTTCTGAAAAAAACCTGTATCCACCACACCCGGCAGGTTTCGAATCCGATTCGCAAGACAACCAAGGTTTTCAATCCCGTTAGTCGTGCAATCCACAATTGGATTTCCATTATCGGAGAGATTTGGGCCGGAAACTCCTTGCCAAACCACTCCGTGAGAACCCCATTCTTCCAGTTTTTTCAAAAGAAGGGGCAAGGCAAAGCTAACCACTTCAACAGGTAGTCTTCCCCGATCCCCCAGGTTATTAACGAGCTTTTCGGTTCCAACCAAAATAACAA
>CAWUOD010000484.1:0-3199 GCA_963923115.1 uncultured Singulisphaera sp. | reverse complement strand
AAGAGACAGCCAAAAACCAAAACAAAAAACACAAAACACATCCGCAACATTATCCAATCCACAACAAGGTTGGGAGATTCGCCATCAGGCAGGGGTTAGTCGATACAATCGATCCGCATTTTGGTAAAACAACTTTTGTTGCTCCGCCAAAGGCCGATTGGAAACGACTTTTTTCACCGTGTCAATCCACTTGGAAAGGGTGGTTCCCAAAAGGACAACAGGCCAATCACCACCAAACACGCACCGATCCGGACCAAAGCTGTTCAAACAGTGATTAATAATCATTTCGGCATCCTCATACTTCCATTGATCACGGGCGGGAGCGGAAGCCAGGAAACCAGATATTTTAATTACAATATTTTTGTGTCGCGATATTTGTTCAATATCCTTTTTCCAAGGGCCAAGATCTGATTTTTTCAAGTCCGGATTTCCGCAATGGTCCAAAATAAATTGGGTTTGAGGACACATTTCAACAAGCTTGGATTTTTCAGGAAGATCAACATCTTTTACGCAAAGGTCAAAACTCAAATTCTTTTCACCAAGTAATCTAATTCCCTTTACAAAATTCGATTCCAGACAATACCCTCTTGGAGTAGACGCGACATGGAGCACCTGCCTGATTCCCCGCACCCCCTTGAGTTCCGCCAACTTGTCAACCCACTTGTCAAAACCGGGAGAATTGGGGCGGCCTGAGACAACCGCCGCAGCCATGCCCGATTGGGGATCGTTACACAGTCCATTCACATAGACTGCCTCATCCCATTGCTGGGCGGGGTCAACATCAACCTCCATATAAACCGTTCGGGAAACAGCCCCGGCTGTGGCTTCCTTATACTCTGGAATCCCAAAATCCGCATCCAGAACAGTTCCCTTGGTAATCCATGGAAGAGTGAAGCGCGATCGGTTCCAAAGATGCTGATGAGTATCAACAATTTGCATTTTGGTTTTCTCCTCGGAAAGAAGGTTCGCACCTAAAACGGATACGCCGGCACCAGTCAACACCGACTTCGAAAAAGTCCTTCGGTTCATCGCACAACACTCCATGATATTTTTGATTTATGCCTATCAATGGCTTAGGAACTAATGACGAAAATGCCTTACCCCTGTGAAAACCATAGCAATATTGTGCTGGTCGCAAGCCTCAATCGATTCCTTGTCACGAACCGAACCGCCTGGCTGGGCAATAGCAACAATTCCCCCGGCGGCGGCCAGATCAACATTGTCCCTAAACGGGAAAAAAGCATCCGATGCCAAAACAGCCCCCCGGCTCTTTTCCCCGGCTTTTCGCAAAGCGATCTGAACCGAATCCACCCGGCTCATTTGCCCGGCACCAACCCCAATAATCATTCCATCCTTGGCAAGGACAATCGCATTGCTCTTTACAAACCGAACAACATGCCAAGCCAATTTCAGGTCCGCAAGTTTGTCCGGGGGAACATTTGCCACAGTGGCAATTTTCGCATGGGAAATATCGTCTTTGACCTCATCCGCCCCCTGGACCAAAAGCCCCCCATTGAGTTTGCGGAAATCGGAAACCGGGCCCTTGCTGGTCAACTTACCGGTTTTCACCAGGCGAATGCTGTTTTTCCAGGTGGGACGGGTAGTCAGAATCTCAAGGGCCTCGGGAGTGAAATCTTCAGCGATGATACACTCAAAAAAGCGCCCGGGTTCGGTCATCAAGGTGGCCGTTGCGGCATCCACAACCCGATTAAGTCCAATAATGCCACCAAAAGCGCTAATTGGATCGGATTCAAAGGCCAATGCGTAGGCCCGGCCCAGTGTATCCGCCATAGCCACGCCACACGGATTATTGTGCTTTACCACGCAGGCGGCAGGTTTTTCCAGGGGGCGAACAATTTCAAGAGCCGCATCCAAATCCAGGAGGTTGTTGTACGAAAGTTCCTTTCCGTGAAGAATCGTACCACCACTTGCCGTGTCGCGGTCTCCAGAGGCCTCAAGATAAAACGCCGCCTTTTGCTGCGGATTTTCTCCATACCTAAGGTTTTTAACCTTGGAATAGGTCAATGCCAGGCGGTTGGGAAATTGTTCATCCCCATCCCGATACAGTCTTTGACCAAGTGTTTGTGCAATGGCCGCATCATAAGCCGCTGTACGCTGAAAGGCCTCAAGCGCAAATCGTTTTCGCAAACCCAAATCGGTCCCCCCAGCGCTTTTGCCGAAGGATTCAAGAAATGTTGCGTATTGCGAAGGATCGGAAAGCACCACAACACTTTCATGATTTTTTGCGGCGGACCGAATCATTGATGGGCCACCAATATCGATATTTTCAATCAGCTCTTCCCAATGAGCATCAGGTTTGGAGGCTACGCTTTCAAATGGGTAAAGGTTTACAACAACAAGATCAATAGGGGAAATGGAATGCTCGGCCATAGCCTTCTGGTGGGCGGGCAGATCACGGCGTCCCAAAAGGCCACCATGAACCTTGGGGTGGAGGGTTTTTACCCGACCATCAAGCATTTCCGGAAAACCGGTTAGCTCGCTTATATCCTTTACGACAAATCCCGCATCCCTCAGCAATTTGGCGGTACCGCCTGTAGACACAATTTCCACATGCTTATCATGAAGAGCTTTTGCAAGGTCCAACAGTCCTGTTTTGTCGCTAACGCTAATCAAGGCTCTAGCAATAGGCATAAACATGTACATTTTCCATAAATCAATAAAAACAAAAATGTATGATCAAATATTGATCACTTCAAATCCAAAACCAATCCAAAGGTATTTTATTAAAAATCAACTTTTAGACAACAACCCCGGGAAAGCAGGCCGTGGCTAAAGGCTGTTTGACTTAAGCGATTTTTTGTTGTTTTCAAGTGGCTGGAAAATGCACCCGACAGGAGTCGAACCTGTAACCTTTGCCTCCGGAGGGCAACGCTCTATCCAGTTGAGCTACGGGTGCTATTCCGAATATCCTAGGACTGGGCTGGCGGAGGGTCAATGTGATCCCTGGTTGAGATTGGCCCGGCAAACCTCGGGGCTAACCAGGAAACCAGAACCAAAACCAAATACCCCAAGGGAATCGTCACAACCCCGGGCTGACTAAATGGGACAATGGCACGCTCCGGATCCAAACCGTAAACATCCTTGTAAGTATCGGCGCTCAAAAGGATCCAGCCAAGTGAGGCAATCATGCCAACCGTTATGGACGCAATCACTCCCTGCTTCGTTGTCCCTTTCCAAA
>CAWUOD010000483.1:0-3221 GCA_963923115.1 uncultured Singulisphaera sp. | reverse complement strand
GGACGGAAACACGATGCGGTTGAAATCCATGAACCATCCGCCGTGGCGGTATGAGTCGTCTGATGGGTTTTATTCACGACGAGGTCGAGAAAGCTGGTCACCAGGTTGATTACCTGGGTTGTGAAGATCTTTCTTCATGGTTGAGCGGAAAGCTGTCCCGTTTTGCTTTTTCCTGGGTCGTATGGCGGCATGCCGTCGCGGCAAATCAACGGGGGGAACCCTATGACATTGTGACAGTTCATGAGCCAAGCGGAGCTTGCATCAACTGGGGCCAAAAAGCTGCAGGTTCACCAAAAATCGTGGCGATGGCAGTCGGGCTTGGCTTCAGCGCTGGCGGGAAGCCGAGCTGTTTGTGTTTCCCTCGACGCTGGAAACATTCGGGATCGTTCTGGTTGAAGCGCTTTCATTCGGGGTGCCGGTCATCAGCAGCAAGGCGGGCGCGGCGGAAGAGATTCTCGACAATGGCCGGGCTGGATTATTGCTGGATCAAGTTTCGCCGGAGACCGTTGCCAAGGCGGTGAAGCGGGTTTTGGAGAAACCTTCCGAAACCATGGCCAGGGTATCTCGCGGGCTGGCATTGCCACGCCAAAAATACAGTTTGGAAGCCAATTGGGATCGATTGGCGAGGTTGCTTGAGGGGTGAATTTATTTTGAACACAAGATTTGAAACAACTAAACAACCAAAGTACAAGGCCCTGGTCACAGGCGCTGCGGGCTTCATTGGTTCTCATGTCGCAGACCACTGCAAATCCTTGGGAATGGATGTGGTCGCAACCGATGATCTTTCAGGAGGATTTATTGAGAATGTGCCTAGGGAAGTGAAATGGGTGCAGGGCGATTTGCGTAAAAGGGAATTTGTGACAAGTCTATGGTCGGAACATGGTCCGTTTGATTTTGTCTATCACTTGGCCGCTTATGCCGCCGAAGGTTTGTCGCACTTCATCCGCGGATACAATTACACCACCAATTTGGTGGCTTCAATGCATGTGCTCAACGAGTCAATCAAAAATAAAGCTAAGTGTTTTGTATTTACTTCCTCTATTGCTGTTTACGGATGCAATCAGGTCCCGATGACTGAGAGTCTTGTGCCGCAACCAGAAGATCCTTATGGCATTTCCAAATATGCCGTTGAGTTGGATCTCAAGGCGGCGCACAGCATGTTTGGTTTGGATTACATTGTTTTCAGGCCGCATAATGTATACGGCGAACGCCAAAATATTGCGGATCGTTACCGCAATGTCATCGGCATTTTCATGAATCAGGCTCTTCAAGGCAAACCGATGACGGTTTTCGGTGATGGATTGCAAACACGAGCTTTTTCACATGTTGATGATGTTGCCCCGATTATAGCCAAGTCTCCCCTTGTCAATACCGCTCGTAATAGGGTGTTTAATATTGGAGCGGATGTTCCTTATACGATTCTGCACCTGGTTGAAGAGGTTTCAGCGGCGCTTGGAGTGAAGCGTTCCGTCAAGCATTTGCCTTCCCGCAACGAGGTTGTTCATGCATTTGCCAATCACGATTTAGTACGAGAAATATTCAATCCTTCCACACCGGTCAGTTTAAGAAACGGTATTCGGCGAATGGCGGAATGGATCATGTCTCGCGGGCCTGCAATCCCCGTGCAATTTTCTGACATAGAGGTGCGGGATCAATTGCCACCTGGATGGGAGTAGGCTGATGGCTGTATCGGTCATCGTCAGCAACATGAACGGAATGGCCTATTTGCCTCGTCTTCTGGAAACCCTAAGAAACCAGAAGAGCACGAAAATTCAGATCATCGTGGTTGACAGAAAGAGTGTAGACAATTCATTTCAATACTTAGCATCCGATAAAAATTTAATTGTTATACAAGAGCCGCCCGAAACAGGATTGGTGAGCGGGTATGCGGCTGGTGTTTCATATGCCTGTCACGATCATCTTTTTTTCTGCAATGAGGACATGTGGTTTAACCCAGATTGCCTGCGATTGCTTGAGGAAAAAATCAACTATTCCGCCGGAATGGTGGCGGCTGATCCCTGGCAGTGGACTTACGATGGGAGGAACCTGATCCATGCTGGTACCAGGTTTGCGCCCGCAATTTGGAATTTTCTTTGTCCTTACCCGTTTCGCCGTTATCTATTTTCTGAAACTGTCCAGTCGGGGGATTTGGTTCCGTTTCCCTGTGCTGGCGCATTCATGATTCATCGCAAGGCTTATGATGATGTAGGAGGATGGGACAAGTCGTTTTTTCTCGATCATGAAGATGTTGATTTGTTCATTCGGATTTGGCAGTTGGGATACAAGTGTGTTTCTGTCCCCGAGGCCCATGTTTTTCACGCCGTTGGTGCTTCAAACCTTCAAACAATCCCGGTAACCAACACTCCCGTGAGGCGACGAAGGTTTATTTCGGGTCAAGCCAGTGTGGCAATCATTGGAATTAAGTATTTTACCGGTTGGATGAAAATTTACTCATTCCTGTTTCCATTCATGTGCGTCATGAAGGAAATAGTGCGATTGAGACTTAGGTTTATTTGGTTAAATATTCTTGCTGCATTGGAATTTTTCCAGAGGATTGGCCCTGCCAATCGCTTTCGGAACGAATGGTTACGGAATAAAAAAGTGAGGTCAGGTCAATTATTTTTTGTTGATCCCCATTTTAATATTTCGATCAAACACAAATTAGATCGCATTAAACATCCTCCTATGTAATTTATCAGTGCAATCAATATGCGAATCCTTGTTGGTACCGCTCGGCTCTCCTTTGAAGGTGGAATTGAATCGTACCTGCTAAAAATACTTTCTTTCCTCAAGTATCATGGGCATCAAGTTGGATTGCTGTATGAGCAAGGTGATCATGGCGCGCGCGGGGCAATTGATTTCTCAGCAGTTGATTATTTATGGCATGTTGGGGATTCTCGAGATTTGACTTCAGCTCTTCAATGGAAACCCGATGTTTGTTACTCGCAAGGTCTTTTGAATCCAAAGATTGAATCTAATTTGAATAGTCAAATTCCAACTGTTTTCTTTTCCCATACTTATCATGGAACTTGTATTAGTGGAACAAAACTTCGAATGTTTCCAGCAGTTTCGATCTGCCCGCGTGCATTTGATTCAGTGTGCTTATCTTTATTTTTTCCCATGCGATGTGGCGGGATGAATCCCTTAACTACGTTGAGAATGTTTCGGGATCAAAGGTTGAGGCAAAAAATTTTGCGGCAATATAGAACCATCTGCGTGGC
>CAWUOD010000482.1:0-3223 GCA_963923115.1 uncultured Singulisphaera sp. | reverse complement strand
GGAACATCACAGCATCTCTCCGCAGGTGAAGCCGGGCCGAGCAATCGATCGCCCCTGTGGCGATGGATCTGGCAGGGCTGAAAGACCCCGGGGCGATTGATTGTTTCAACCGGCCGGGCCGCCGTGGATCGGGTCAGGTGGCGCGAGGCGAGGTTTGCTGGCCTGGCAAACCCGTCTGGCTATTGTCCCTTTCCACATATTTGGATTGTTGACGCACGGGTGGCGTTGTTCAGAGCCCAGTTGAGGGAAATTTTTGGAAAATTTTGCTTGGAAATTTGAATTCGGTGGTGCGAAGGTGCTGAGATTTGAGGGGGTTTATTCACCACGAAGACGCGAAGGGCGCGAAGGGCGCGAAGGTTTTTATGTTTTGGTTTTGGCTAGCCGTGCGCGGGAGTGCACGGGTTCTGGTGCAGACGGGCAACTGGGTATGGACCACGAAGATCTAACTGCCACGGGGTTTTGGTTTTTGTCTTGGCGAGCCGGCTGCGGGAGCGGCCGGGTGCTGGGGCGGACGGGAGACAGGAAAGACACCACGAAAACGCGAAGTTGTTGGTATGCCACTGGAACACCCATGCGTGGCAACAAGGCCCCTGTTTACAAGACCGAAAAGTAGGAGGCGTGTCTCCCTGCGCCAGGCTAGGAAGCACGGTTTGGTGGACCGATAGGTTGATGGCTTAAGGAAGCGGTTGGGGGGGGCCAGGATTTGTCCGTTGTAGACTAACCATGAGCAGCAGAACCGTTGGGCCTCGGAAGAACGGTAAGGTTTGGACTTTTTCCTGTGGGGAGCGATTTGGTGGGAGATGGTAAATTAAGCAGAATTGCTATTCCCCTGACTTCGGCCTAATACAAGCCTTAAGTCTCCTGTTCGGAAAAAAAGGGAAAAGGTCTTTGCCTTTAGAATAAAAAAACCATTTTTGGCAGGGGGCAATACTTTTATGGTGGAATCCCAAATTGAGGCGATGATTGCAAGTCCACCCGAAAGGGACAAGCTTGTTGTGCAACTTTTCTCGAAATCGGGTGGACAGTGGGGTGAAATATTTCGTGAACGGGATGATTATTTTATTGACCTCTTTTTGGCTGGACCAGAACCAATTTGTCTAAACCTTGATTCATTAATACAAGCTCTTTCTCGAAGTAAATTAGAGCTAAAAGCACGCCTTGAATCCAAATAATTTTGAAAAAAGGCACAAATTGAGTTGCAAATATTAAGATATTATTGGCCGTCCAACTCCAGAGCTTCTGCGTCAACCTTCTCCAAATCAAAACCTATCCCCGCCAACTC
Source organism: uncultured Singulisphaera sp. (assembly GCA_963923115.1). Taxonomy (GTDB): domain Bacteria; phylum Planctomycetota; class Planctomycetia; order Gemmatales; family Gemmataceae; genus SYLG01. The sequence goes on along the minus strand of CAWUOD010000482.1, from coordinate 1,941 downwards.
CGCCGCCGCCACAAACCCACCCCTACCGTCCATTTGAAACGACCGGCGATCGGGTGGCATGGGTTAGCCTCTTTGGCCTGACACCTGATTTTGGATGCGTTTCTTAGGAATTTGATAAATTTTTGGCCCCTCCTGGCCTATGTGGTCGCATGGCATACTGTGGACGGCTTTAGTTCATTTTTTGGGAAAATCAGCGCAAGGACAAACAGGGGATTTTGGCTGTCAACGTTCCCTATGCGATTCCTTCCGCCACACGCCAAGGAAGGTCTGGTCTAATGCTTATCCGGTGGTTTAGCATTCTTTGTTTGCTCCACTTGGTCGGCGTGCAAGGTTTGACTCAACCCCTGGACAGCGCTTTGGCAGCGCGGCAGGTAGAGATCTGGCAGGCCTTCTCGTCGCAAGTGGTCAAGTTCAATGACCTGCAGCTTGCCTACACCCAAGTCCACACGAGCGGAAACCGGCCTATAAAGACACGAGTGTATCTCGGCCCCGAGGGGATTCTGGCCGAATAAGATTTCTTCCTGCTAGCGGTCACTCCAAACAGGGCGTTTGCGTTGGGCAAGATCCGTAGGAAATACACGCTGCTGGGGCCGTCGGCTTTCATCCATTCAATCAACTCAGCGATTGTTACTTCGATCTCCTGTCGCAACTCCCGGGTTTACAGTTGCAAGGCCAGTTTACCGGTTGGCGGGCATGGTTAGCGGGAGGCATGTATGCCATGGCAAGCACTGGAAAGCGGGATAATTTGTCAAAGGATATCATTTTTGATCTAGCGAAGGCAGTTCAGACATCAGTTACGGAGCATTAGAAAAAAATCGGTTGATCAAGATCTTCGATACTGACGGCAACTTAATTAAAAAAGTGTGGTGTTGGCATACAATAAGAATAACGGTGGCTTCGTTCGTATTTTCAACAATATTCCATCGCAAAAATAGGTTGAATCTATGTTCAATGAATACGATACCTTTCGACTCAAGAAGAATCTGCCAGATGCAACCATTCCGATTGGGGCACTCGGCGTTGTTTTGATTGTGTTTGACAAGCCACAAATTGCTTATGAAGTTGAGTTTCCAGATGGTAAAGGCGGTAATATTGGTTTGGAATTGACATATACCATCACAGAAGAATTCATGGATGCGGTTGGTGGCGATTCATCAAATCAAGCTATTGTTGGCCAAAAAGAGTGACACTCAATGTTTTTCGAAGGCCCGAAATGTGTCATCAACCGGAACTTAATTCAATACTCCATCGCTGCCAGCCTGCCCCCGCTCACCTTGCCAACCACTGACCAGCGAGCCTTACTTAGACCCTTCAAGCGCTTTGATTTTATTTAGGATAAAACAGATTGTCAGTTTAATTCAAAGTGTGCCGTTGCGGCTCTCCAAGGCAGATAGAGGATGCACACTACCCTGAGGATGGCAGGAGTTAACCATGCTCCATTTTGGTATATGGAGGTGCGCCTCAGGACATAAACATTGCCCCATTCCGAGTCGGATTGGGAGTGATCCCAAACTTCAACCTTTTCTTGGATGCGGATTATTTGATCAACGCTGTTACAGGCAGTTAGCGGTCGATCATGGATCCCGAACAGGATCGGCTCATGAATCATTTGGCAGGACTCAAACATTTTTGTCAGGCGGGTGTTTTTTTTGACTGCGCCAGTGGCCTGGCCGTTGCAGCAGCCGGGTCACCTCAAGGAATGCCCTGAGTTGGGGTAGGCTTTTGGCTGAAGCAAGTGCGTTTAATCGGCGCCTGCAGTGACAGGGCAGGCTTGGCCTTTCAGGAATTGTCGAGACCATTGGAAAGCGCCTGGTGGGGTTGCCTGTTTCCCGGGGGCCGGACCTGTGGGAACATGGGTTGGTTGATTGGGAGGGTTGCCAATGGGCGCAGTGTGGATGGTTTTGGTGGTGGTGTGCGGGCAGAAGGCTCCCCCTCCCGAGG
>CAWUOD010000481.1:0-3233 GCA_963923115.1 uncultured Singulisphaera sp. | reverse complement strand
GCCCGGTTATCCAACGAGTTGCTGGTGATCTGGGCCGATTGGCCCAATACCACGGTTCCTGTGGGAACATCCGAGGCCCAGGCAAATTGGGTTTGGAACACCGTACCCGCCTGGACCAGGGATTGGCTCTGATCGTTGAAGGTGATCGAATCGCGTGGAGGATTGGCGGGGGAGGAGGTTCCCAAGGTGGCATCCAGGGCACCGGATACATTCCCGGTACCCGGGTCGAGATAGAGAGTGCCTATCAGGGCACTGGTTATAGTGCTGGCTAGGCTTGAAACCAGGGACAGGTCGAATGTCCCGGTAGCCTTGCCTTCGGAGTCAAAGGCAAGATTGCTGTTGGAGGTGAATACTTCCTGGCCTCCCCCCTCCTGATATTCGGTCAGGGTCGGTTGGTTGAACCCGGAGAGTTGGCTCCAGCTGTCCACCGAAAAATTCCCTTTTGAGGGGGCATATTTAGTCCTATTTGATCGGGGCGGAAATATTGTTCCCATTCAGCCGCAAGAAATGGGGCACTGTGGTCTTTGGGATTCCGTTATTTTTAATCAGGTTAGTTTAACTCCAACATGTGGGCAAGCTGGGGACTTTGTATGCTGTACCTAGTCCTTTTGGATTTCGTGAAATCTGGCCTCGCCTAATCATTCTGGAGTGCGGATCGTGAAGAAGAAAACGATTTCGGTTTCTCAAAGTCGGCTTTTTGGCCGCAATTTTAGGCGGGGATGTTTGGGGGCCCTCGGATTGGCTCTGGGGTGTACCCTTGGTTCGGCGGTGGGCGCGGGAAACCTGTTAGCCCAGGCCACAGTTCGTCCCGCATCGCCTCCCACTCTGGTTCCCGGTGCTGCGCCGGTGGTCGAAGTCGCACCCGCAAAGCCTCTTCCCCCCAAAACCGCGACCAGCCGCATCACCCAGGTCACGGTCTATCCCGACACGGCGCTGGTAACCCGCGAAGTCCAGGTTCCCGAGGCGAAGGGACTGCATGAAGTGGTCGTTGGGGCGTTGCCCGCGACCGTCGTGGGTAATTCGCTTTACGGGGAAGGGGTGGAAGGGATCCGGGTTTTGGCGACACGCTATCGGACCCGGGCGGTTGAGGCGGATACCCGTAAAGAGGTCCGCGAACTTCAAATGGAAGAGGAAAAACTCAACTTCGAAACCCAACGGATTGCATCCGAATCGAAAACCATGGAAGCCAATGTGGCTTTCCTTGCCAAATTGGAGGCATTCGCCTCGGCGACCACGACCGCATCCACCGAAAAAGCGAAACTGGACAGCCTTCAGGTGACCAAGTTGGCTACCTTTCTGATGGAAACCCGCAAGGAACAGAACCAGAAGATTCACGAACATAATATTCAGTCCCAGGAAATTCAGAAAAAGATCCAATTTCTCCAAAGAAAGCGCAACGAGTTGGCTTCGGGATCCAGCCGGACCGAGAACGAAGCGGTGCTTGTCGTCGAACGGGTCGCCCCTGGAGCCAAAAGCGCCAAACTCAGCTATTTGGTCGAAGCCGCATCGTGGCGTCCCCAATACCGTTTGCGAAGTGGAAATGGCGGTGTATTGGACCAGAAAAAAGACCAACCTCCACAACTCCCTGGTGAACGGGCTGATGCGTTCGTAAAGGTCGAATATCTGGCGGCGGTGACCCAGCAATCGGGCGAGGATTGGTCGGGGGTGAGTCTGGTTTTGTCCAATGCCCAGCCTCTTCTCAACGCGGCGCCTCCGGAACTCCGGGCGTTGGCGGTGGCCGTTGGATCGGCCGGGGGGAGATTGCCAACTCCCGGATTCGGACCGGCAGGTGGGCGCCAGCCAACGGTAAACGCCCCTGCCGCTCCCCAGCAGCAGGCCGTTCCCCAGCCACAATTGGGCCGGGTCCAGAATCTGGACAACATCAAAAAGGCCCTGGAGGGTCAAACCCAGCAGCTTGAAATCATCAATCCACAGGGCAATAACAGCGCGGAGGAATTGGCGGGCGCGGCGAAGCAGCTTCGCACCCGGGCCCAGAATGACCTCAACAGGAGCAACAGTTACCAAAGTAATGAGATCTTTAATTATGCAGGAGCGCTGGACCAGGCAAGGGACCTGACCCTCCTTGCCGATGAAAAACCGGGAGTTTCCAAGCCTGTTTCCCGTGGGGAAGGGCCAAGTATCACCCACAGGCTTCCAGGAGTCACAACCATCTCCTCAAGAAACGATGAGCAGGTGCTCGAGGTCGCGCGGTTTGACCTTCCAGCCGATACTTTTTACAAGGCCGTTCCCGTCCTCACTCCCCATGTCTACAGGCAATCCAACCTTGCCAACAAAAGTGGTTTTGTGATCCTGCCGGGAGAGGCAACCATGTATCACATGGGGGATTTTGTCGGAAAGATGAATTTGCCACTCGTCGCGGTGGGCGAGCAGTTTGTTGTGGGTTTCGGCGCCGAGCCCCAACTTCAGGTCCAGCGGACATTGATGGAAAAAACCAGGACAACCCAGGGGGGAAATCAAGTCCTCAAGTTTGATTACCGGTTCCTTGTTTCAAGCTATCTCAAGGAAAAAGTAAAGCTCCAGGTTTGGGACCGGTTGCCCTGGGCCGAGGGCGAGGCGGTAAGCGTGACCATAGGAAAAACGGAACCCGAACTTTCCAAAGACGCTCTTTACCTGCGCGAGGAGAGGCCAAGAAATCTCCTGCGGTGGGATCTGGAAATCCTCCCCGGTCAATCGGGAGAGAAAGCCAAAAAAGTCACATACGATTTCCGGATGGAACTGGACAAGAATATGTCGATTGGGAGTTTCATGAGCAAATAGCCGGGAAAATCCCGATGGCGGATTCGTTGGGCGGCACCGGGGTGAGGGAATAGAATTTCTTTTCATTCCCCCGCGTGCTTGGCCGTCCGTGCCTGGTCCTCTTTCCTTATCCCTTTCGGAAAATCGATCGATGAACCGCTTGTCCCGGATCGTGTGGTGTCTCCCGGTTCTTTTTTGCTCCATGTCCGCGGTATCCTCGCGCCTTGGGGCGGCGGATCCGGCGGATTCCAAACCGGAAGGCAATCAGGCCGAATGGAGCCAGTTTCATGGTCCCAAGGGGCGCGGAACAGTCCCCGCATCCCCACTCCCATTGGAATGGTCCGAGACCAAAAATATTCGCTGGAAACTCCCCCTGCCCGGAAAAGCCTGGTCCAGTCCGGTGATCCAGGCGGGGCGTGTCTGGTGTTCCAACGCCACCGAGGATGGAAGGTCGCTCTCGGTGGTGGGGGTGGATT
>CAWUOD010000480.1:0-3259 GCA_963923115.1 uncultured Singulisphaera sp. | reverse complement strand
ACCACGATGATGCCGTCTCCAAACTGGGCGATCACAAACCGGCTGGCCCCCTGCGCGGGGGAAAATATTCCAACTACGAAGGAGGCACAAGGGTACCTTTTGTTGTCCGCTGGCCCGCAAAGGTAAAACCCGCGACCTCACCGGCCCTTGTTTGCCAGGTCGATTTCCTCGCGAGTTTTTCCGGATTGCTGGGGCAACCCGTGGATAGGGAATCCGCCCGGGACAGCCAAAACACTCTGGACGCTTTCCTGGGCAAGGATCCCACCGGGCGCGAATATCTGATTGAGCATGCCAACAGGCTTTCGCTTCGCCATGGTAACTGGAAATACATCGAACCGGGCAAGGGACCCAAACGCGCCACAGGCACCGATACCGAATTGGGGCAGGATCCGGCGGGGATGTTGTTTGATCTCTCCAGGGATTTGGGTGAGACCAAAAACCTGATCGGAGACCAACCCGAGCGCGCCAAATCGATGGCCATCAAGCTCAAGGAACTAAGCGCCACGACTTCAAATCCCTAATCCCCATAGGAATTGGCAACCATGAGAATCCTGCCCGCTCTGGTGTTTTCCCTGATCACTCTTTCTCTTTTTGCCCAAAATCCGAAAGACCTGGTTCCTGATAAGGTTTCGAAAGATTCGGCTCCTTCAAAGGAACAGAAAGAAACCAAAGGTACCCCACTTCCACAGGAGACGATCGACCAACTGGTGCGTGAGGCCATCGATGCCAAAAAAGTCCCGGGTATCCTCGTTCGCGTTCAGCAAGGCGGAAAGGTATTGCTTGAAAAAGCCTGGGGGAACCGCGCGGTCGAACCAACCACCGAGCCCCTCACGCCGGACACAATTTATGATCTGGCATCGCTTACCAAACCGATCGCCACCTCAACAGCGATTGCCGTTCTGGTCGACAAGGGGAAACTCAAGTGGACGGACAGAGTGGTCCAACACTGGCCAGAATTCGCCCCCAATGGCAAGGACAACCTGACACTTGAACATCTGCTGCTGCACACTTCGGGGCTGATCGCCGACAACCCGATGAAGGATTATGAAGGCGATCGCACCCAATCCCTGACCAACATCTGCAAGCTCAAACTGGTCTCCCCCATCGGAGCCAGGTTTACCTACAGCGATGTCAACTACATCGTCCTGGGGGAAATCGTCGCCCGTGTGAGTGGGAAGCCTCTTGATATTTTCTGTCAGGAGGCGATTTTTGGACCTTTGGGGATGAAAGACACCTCTTTTGGCGTCAAGGATACGGAGAGGATCAAGCGCGTCGCACCAACCCAGCAACGCGAGGGGATATGGATGCGAGGCGAGGTCCACGATCCAAGAGCTTTCAGGCTTGGCGGGGTCGCCGGGCACGCGGGACTCTTTTCCACTGCGAAAGACCTTGGCATCTATGCCCGCATGATCCTGGGCGAGGGTGCCATCGACAACGGCCCAAATGGGAAAACCCGCGTCCTGTCCGCGAAAACAGTGCGCGAATGGATCCAGGCCCGCGAGGTCCCGGGCGGCTATCGCACTTATGGTTTTGACACGGACACCGCCTACTCCTTCAACCGGGGAGAACTCTTTCCCCCGAAACTGAGCATCGGTCACACCGGGTTTACCGGCACAGCCATCTGGATCGACCCGGTCCACAATGCCGCCGAAATTTTCCTTTGCAATCGCGTTCACCCAAGCGGCAAGGGGGATGTCCAGCGCCTTCGGGGTCTGGTCGCCACCGAGGCGGCCAGGCTGGTGATGCCCACACCACCCGCGCCCGCTGTGAAAACCGGGCTTCAGGTTTTGATGGACGATAACTTCGCCCGCCTCAAGGGAAAATCCATCGGGATCCTTACCAACCATACCGGGCGCGATAACCGGGGTCGTTCGATTGTGGACATCCTTTTTCGCGCTCCCGGCGTCAAGGTAAAGACCCTTTTTTCACCCGAACATGGGATCCGTGGCGCGGTCGACAAGGCCGTGGGAGATACAACCGACCCCGCGACCAACCTTCCTGTCATTAGTCTTTATGGACCCCGCCGCAAACCGACCAAAGAACAGCTCGCCGGATTGGATCTTGTGGTTTTCGACATTCAGGATGCGGGTTGCCGTTTTTATACCTACTCCAGCACTTTGGGGCTGTTGATGGAGGCCGCCTCCGAAGCGGGGGTGGGCGTGATGGTGCTCGATCGGCCCAATCCGATTGATGGGGAACATTTTGGTGGCCCGATGACCGATCGCGGCGCGGAGTCGTTTGTCGCCTTCCACCGGATTCCTATCCGACACGGTTTGACGATCGGAGAGTTGGCCAGGCTCTATGCCCAGGAGCGTCATGGCCCGGGGAAAACCTTTCCCAATGTCAAACTGGATGTCATCGCCATGGAAGGGTGGAAACGGACGATGACCTATGACCAGACGGGACTGGAATGGGTCGCTCCCTCTCCCAATTTGCGCTCCCTTCCGGCGGCCCGGTTATATCCGGGAATCGGAATGCTCGAATTCACCAATCTTTCCGTGGGTCGGGGCACAGACCGTCCCTTTGAATGGGTGGGCGCCCCCTGGATGGAACCCCACTCCGTGATCAAAGTGTTAACAGAACCCAAACGAGTCGGTCAGGATTTTTCGTATGGAAAAGAACCGCCCCAGGAAAACGGTTTCAAAACCATGACCGAGCCGGAGGTTTATGGGGTAAGGTTTATGGCCACCACCCGAACACCCACTTCAAGCGTCTTTGCCAATAAACCTTGCCCGGGGATCGACATCATTGTTGAAGATTGGTCGAAGGTTGACCCGATCAAATTGGGTATTGCCTTGGCGCTTGCCATCCGCAAGGTCCATGGCGACACCTGGCAGGTGGACAAATTGGACAAGCTTCTTGTAAGCAGGGACACCCTGGAAAAAATCCGGGACAATAAGGACCTGGTCGTGATTCTGAGGTCTTTCCAGCAAGGCCTCGGGGAATTCCAGGCGAAGCGCGAAAAAGTCCTCCTCTACAGGGAACCCGTAAAACAACCGTAAACGAAAAGGAATTACCCCAATGGCTGCTTCGACACATGATTCCTGGATGAAAACAATCGGCTCGGCCTTTGTCGCCGAGAACGCCCTTGTCACCGGGCGGGTCGAAATGGGCGATGGGGTGAATCTTTGGCCTCTCGTGATCATCCGGGGCGATATCGGCTCGATTCGTTTGGGAAAACGGGTCAACATCCAGGACGGGACCATTGTCCATACCCTGTCTCTTATACACATCTCCGAGCCCACGAGACCAGAGAGGA
>CAWUOD010000479.1:0-3262 GCA_963923115.1 uncultured Singulisphaera sp. | reverse complement strand
GTGCCCGGCATCACCATGTCGTCAATGAAGTGACAGGTGATGAACCAATCATTGGAGTGAATGTCACACTCGGTGACGATGCGACCCAATCCCTCGCTTCCACCCCGTACATCGAGTTCGACCGCGCGGTGGATCAGTTCCAATCGTCCCGTGGGGAGAGTCGCGGGACGGGAAACGGGGTGCCCGGCGAAAAGGGGACCAAAGGCCCCAACAAGATCACCCCGGCGAAGCGCGTCCATTTGGGTATTGGAGACGGTTTCGGTTGGCGTTCCGGGTGCCGGGTGCTTTCGGGGCGGGAAGTCCTGGGGGAGCAGCCCCTGTCCGGCGGCCAATGTAGCAGGGGTGAAGAACCCGGCGCATCCATCACGCATCCTCAACACCGGCTTGCCCGCGCAATAGCCATCATATTCAAACCGGAAAAGCCACGAATCCCCATGACGGAAAAAACGGAGTACACGGATGTCGTAAGTCATCACCTCGCCCGGACGGGGGAGATAGTCCTCGAAAATGATGGTCGCATCCAAAAGACGATAGACCGCCAAACCTTTGGTCTGGAAGTCGATTCCAAGCCAACCTGCCAACAGCATATCCGCCTGGCCCGCCTCAACCGTAAGGCTGATCGGCATCCGGTCATTGTCCAGATACCAACCACCAGGCAAAACATCATGTTCGGTGATGACCCGACCCGATTTGAGCGAGAATGGCTCGCCTTCGATCGATAACACCCGATCAACCAACATCAGCGGCTGATCGGGGAGCCGAACCCGGGTGGGATAACCATCGGCCTCTGCGTAGCGACTTCCCAGAGCCTGGGCGACACTGCCGATGGCAAAGTGCATACACTGGTTGCGGGTGAGCGACCGGCGGACTTCGGGAATATTTTCTTCCTGAAAAAGGACAGGCTGGGAAACAGAATCCGGATGTGTGATGGTTAAATTTCCCGTCAGGGTCTCCGCATGGATACGCTCAAGAAGGGTCGAACCGGCCGCGGCAAAACGGAGGTAGGCGGATTGGGCATCATGTTCGAGCCTGGAGATTTCGATGGCGCGAAAAAGAGGATGATCGGGATCTTGCATGGTTTCCACAAAAGCGGGATCGGATAACGGAGCCTGATACCAGGTGGTATCCACCGGGGGAGGCGGCGCGTCCATGATGGTTGCGGGAATGGTTTTTCCGGCGGAATCGGGCGATGCTTCCGAAGCGGGCTCAAACCGGGCCTGAACCGGTTCCTCCACCTGGCCGGTTTTGTCAACCGATTGGGGCAAAGGCCGGGGGATCTCGCGACGGATAACCTGATCCCGGTCGGATGGGAGCGTGGTCACGGGTGGCTCGTCGCAAAACAGGATTCGGCCAAGCGCCTCACGGTCCAATGGAATTCGCTCGGCGATGAGGGTTCCAATCGCCGCGAGAAATCCGGCCCGATCCTCGCCCGGCCTGGGGGAGAGCGAAACCGCGGCATGGGGATTATCCCCCAAAATCGAGCGCACAAGGGGCGTACAAGAGGCCCCGGGGCCAACCTCGAGGAAGAAACGCGCGCCGGCACCATAGGCACGCCGCACAAGTTCCACCATGGAAATCGGAGAGGTGGCCGCCTCCACAAATGCCTCGGCGACAATGTCGCTTATGGGCGGAACCGCCGATGGACACCCGGCAAGAAAAAGCCGGAGGCCGGGGGGAAGACTGACCGGACCATGATGCAAATGACGCCAGGCCCCTTCAATCGGATTGGCCATCGGCCCATGGACGGCGGTGCCGCCGGGGATCCGGATCGGCTCCACTCCAAGGTTTTTCGAGAGAAGATCGATGGAAGGTCCATCACCCCCCACCAGGTTCATGGTGGGAGCAAGCTCGATCAGGGGATACACCCGTGGGATGCTGGTGGAGGCTTGCCGAATCTGGTCCAGGGAGACGGGGAAAAGGCCTTGGACCCAATCCACCCTGGCGCCCTCGGGAAGATTCCAGAATTGGCGCACGGCGTTCCATGGCTCGACAACATCAGACTGAAACAGGCTGGAGCGCATCAGTTCGCGAAGCATCCGGTCCCGTTGGGGCCAGGCGCCAAGAGCGAACATCATGGTCGATTCACCCAGGCTTTGCCCCAGGGCGAACGCGGGTTGAACTCCAAGGGCTGCCAGAATCCCGGTTGTCAGACAACCATGGCTGATCTGTCCCATGATCTGTTGTCGGGGATCGGCGCCGGCGGCATCGGCAGGATTGCCTGTCCAGAATTTGGCCGGAACGAACGCCGAGGCGAGCTGTTTGGTGAATGCCTCCTGTGCCTCGAGAAGATCGGGAAACGCGAGGGCGAGTTGGCGCCCCATATCGGAAACAGCTTGTCCCGACCCGGGAAACAAAAGGCAAACCGGAGCGCGAACGCCCAAAGGAACCGCGCGGAAAATCACATCCGAAGCGAGCGGTCCCGGAACCATGGACCCATCAGGGGATCCGCCAAGGACCAAACGGGCCTGTTGCAAAAGCTCATTAAGCGATCGTTCGGGACGCAAAAGGATCGCCAATCCCAAGCGGGCGGCGGAACGCGGCGCGGTGGCCGAGGCCCAAAGGTGGGCAAGCCGTCTGGGGGAGGCCTGCGGGAAATCTTTTCCCAGGGATTCCAGTTGTTGCAATCCGCCAAGCATCTCGGAAAGGGAATCCCCCTCGATGAGGAATAGGGCCTCGGGCCAATCCTCCATCGAAACCGCCGTCGCCGGCAAAGGCGCGTGGACCTCGCCCAAAAGGACCGCGGAGGTGTTCCCCTCGGCGCCACGGGAAAGGACAAGGCCACTTCGGGGCTGGTCCGCCTCATTGGCAAGCCAGGGCGTATCGACCCGGCACGCCAGGGCTCCGGGGATTTCAGGAGGGGTGTCGGGGGTCGAAGACCCGGGAATCCTTCGGGATCCGAGGGCCAATGCCGTCCGCGCCAGGGAAAGCCAGGGACCGGAAATGTCATGGGCTGGCGTGGGGAAATCCCCCCGCCACCAACGGGGAGATTCCGGACATCGAGGACCGAAAAAATCTTCCAATGCCGGTTTGTTGGAACCCTGGCCCGGCGCGTGATGGGCCCCAAGGAGGGTCACCCCGCCGGGGTGAATCAGCTCATTGGCGAACGCCGATTCCAGGGCCGTCTCTATCGCCTCATCCGGGCGGGTGGGATATTTCCCCGGGCGGAAAAGGGATGATTTGGCAGACCCGGCGGATCTATGCGCCCCTGAATCGATCCTGTCTCTTATACACATCTGACGCTGCCGACGATACTCCTTGTGTA
>CAWUOD010000478.1:0-3265 GCA_963923115.1 uncultured Singulisphaera sp. | reverse complement strand
TCCTACATTGGCGAAAAATTGTATCAGGAGGGTTGGTACGACGACGAGGGATACACGGTTCGTGGCTGGTTCCCCAACGGCAAGGAGCCGGTTGTGGGCAATCGCCGCAAGTGGGCCCTTGTCGCATGGGAAGAATCGGGCAGGTTGTGGCGCATCAACGCCCGTGAAAACCACCTGCACTTCGATTCCCCAATCGAAGAAGCCAACATGAAAAACCAGGCGGAGCAATTCCGCGCAAAATACGGTTTGATCTCGGGCCAGGCTCCCACCGTGAAGCTTGAGGATATTCCTCCAGGCGACCAGGCCATCATGAAGGCCTATGACTACTATCGCGAGTACACGGTCTATCGCCAAATGAGCAACTTCCCCTTCCACTATGCCCGCGCCAACATGGAAGAAAAAGCGGTCACAAACACCGCCCGCAAGCGGTTCTATCAGGCCGAAGGTTTCCGTAATCAATTCCGCAAGGAACAGGCTTTGCGAACCTATCGCATGCCTGACGCCCTGGTGGCATGGCGTGATAATGTGATGACGGAAGTTCGCGAGGTGGAGACTCCCTCGGGAAAAAAACTGGCAAGAGTTCTTACCGAAGCGGGATCCGACGGCGGAATCCAGGAAGATTCCTACGAAATCCAGGTGAAATATCTCGACCTTGCCAATGATGTGGATGGCCCGGACATTCGCGTTCAACTGACGATGCAAAATGCGGCTCTGCTGGCCGCCACGCTGCAAGCCACCCCGGGTGCTCCTGTTTGTGGTGGAGCCCTTGCATTGGCCTCGCAGGCTGCCGGTTTTGATCCAAGAAAAACCCTGCAGGGTGGCAACCTTTTGGCTGGGCCTTTTGACGGGACCGATGATTTGGGAAATCCGCTCTATTCGGATAGCGCGAAAATGACCATTGACTCCCGTTATGGTTTGATGAAGCCTCCCCCCGAAGTGGGTGCCGGGTTCCCGGCCGGGCAAGGTCCACTCGCCCCGGAAGTTCTTGAAAAACAAGGCGCCGGCACCCCTTGAAACACCAACCAGAAACAGGGGCCCTGAGCGTTCTTTGTCTCATGGCCCATCCCGATGACGCCGAAATTCTTGCCGCTGGTACCCTCGCAAGGCTAAGGCGGGAACATGGTGCCGATATTCATATCGCCACTGTCGCGATGGGTGACCTGGGGAGCGTCGAACACCCCAGCGCGGAGATCGCTCGAATCCGGCACGATGAAGGAATATTGGCCGCTTCGCTCCTTAATGGATCGTTTGACTGTCTGGGGGAACGGGACCTTTGCGTTCACTATCACCCGGCCGTTTTTCACAAAGCGGTTGCGCTTATTCGCAAAGTTAAGGCAGACATTATTATCACCCACGCCCCTTCGGATTATCTCCTCGATCATGAGGAGACATCACGGATTGCCCGGGCCGCGGCTTTTGGTTCCCCAATCCCGAATCTGCTTCCTGGATCCAGGCCTTTGGCTCGAATTCCGTGGGTCTATTATGCCGACCCCATCGAGGGACACGATGCCTTGGGGCGACCCGTGGAGGCAGGGTTTTTCATCGATATTTCCTCGACAATTCTGGAAAAGGAAAACATGCTGGCATGCCACGCAAGCCAGCGGGATTGGCTAAAAAAGCATCATGGCATGGACGAATATATCGATGCCATGAAACGACACGGCTCGCTCCAGGGGGCCAAAATCGGTGTGGCTTTCGCGGAGGGTTTTGTCCAGCACAAAGGACACGCCTACCCCCAGGACAACATTCTTTTGCGACTTCTGGGATCCTAGAAAAGAACGGACTTCACACCCGGCGCTTCACACCGGGCAATGTTTCCCCGTGTGACATATCGGTCATTTCCATGACATTTTTCAAAAACCGGCGTGGGCTGGTGTCCTTGACAATCCAGACCCACCTGATTTTTGCGTTTTTATAGAGCCTGTTCGCAAAAACTAATTGTCGCTTGCGATTTTGGATCGCAAATCCTCCCCCAGCTTTTCCAGGGATTGACGCATCAAACGCATGACCTCGCCAAAGCTGTCCGGTGTCGCCATGCCCCCCTTGAGGTGGTCCATCACAATGGCTTCCGCCTCCATGTAGCGCTCGCAGGCCCAGGGAACATGGGGCGCGGCCTCCAGTGGAATGGTGGTAAGGCCGTTGGCATCCCCGTGAAGCAGATCGCCCGGGTGAATCACCAGGCCCCCAATGCGCACCGGGATGTCGTGAAAAGGCATATGGCAGAATCCATGGGCCGCCATGACTCCCGAGGCAAAGCAGGGAAAATTGAGCCTCTCAACCTGGGGCAGGTCACGGGCACATCCCGATGTCACCAGACCCGCGGCACCAAATGTTACATAGGTCGTGCACATAACCTCGCCAAAGGTTGCCGCGGTGGCCGGATCATCCAGATCCTGAAAGACGGGAACAGCCGGCCCCGGCAAATCCGAAAATTTTGCAACCTGATCCACAAGGCTTTGATAAACGGGCACGCCCCTGGTTGGCTCGCAGGCGCGAAATGCGGCAGTCACCGCGAAACCTACCATCGGTGGAAGTTTTGGAAAAAGGGCTTTGATACGCGGGTCGGCATAGCCTTCCGTTTTTGATCTAAGTCCTGTGATTTCAAGGACATTGCAAACGGTTGCGGTATCGAACCGCCTCAATCCTTCCAACACTGCCAACGGGTTCTTCATTCCGGCTCCCCTGAAGTTTTTTTTTCGGTTGCTTGCCAACCCTCGAAGTGCAGTATATCCTATGGTTAGCTACGGGGGCGTAGCTCAATTGGTTAGAGTACCGGACTGTCGATCCGGTGGTTGCGGGTTCGACCCCCGTCGCCCTCGCTGAATTCAGGTAGCCGCAAGTACACAGCTTGCGGCTACAATCTTTTAAATCATTGCTTTCGGCCAATCTCGAATCCACTTATTGGCAAACAATCATCTTAATGGCTGCTTTTTTGATTTTGTTTTATCAACTCCAAAAAATTGTTTGTTGTGTGTTTCAAGTTTCTACCAAAAAAAAGGCAGGATGACCCCGCCTTTTTTCACAGTTTCCAATGCATTTGCATTGTCAAAGGAATTGCTGCTAATCGCTGGTGGGGTTTCCGCCACCAGTCCCGCCAAAAGGGCGTGGCTTGAAGGGCTTTCCGGAGCCGAATGGCCTTGGCCCGCCGGGCCGAAAGCCATCAGAGCCGCCGGGCCTAAAGCCCCCGGGCCGATTCCCTCCATAACCACCCCCGGACCCGCCGGGCCTTTGTCCCCCGGGCCGATTCCCTCCATAACCACCCCCG
>CAWUOD010000477.1:0-3277 GCA_963923115.1 uncultured Singulisphaera sp. | reverse complement strand
CCTTCCAGCTTTTGATAAGCCGGATTGTGCATGATCTCGTTGAGCTGGAGCGAGAGCTTCTGGTCGACCTGGGAGATCCAATGCTTGATGTTCTTTTCGACATCCTTGGAAATCACCTGGCCGGGTTGAACAACGCGGTCGAGGAACTGCTTGAAATAGTCCTTGACGCGGTCGGCCTCGGCCTGGTCCTGGGGCCGTGTGGCCTTGATGACCTGGTCCAGAATGCTTGTCTGGGCCGTCGCCGCCGCGGGGGATGCCTGTTGTTGGGCTGTTGGTTCACTACTCACTTGGATTCACCTCCCGTATTGGTCACACCCATTTCCTTCGCCAGGGCTTCGGCTTTCTCGGTACTTCCAAGAACATCGGAAAGAAGTTGTTCGAGCTTGTCGTTGCCCTCCATCTTGGTGAGGAGCTGGCTAAGGCGCTGGCGCATATCAAGGAGTTCCTTGAGCGGGCCGACCTGTTCCGCGATTTTCGCGGGATTAAAATCGTCCATGCTCTTGAAATTGAGCTCGACGGCCAATTCCGAGTTGTCCGCCGTCAACTTGTTGTCGACGCGGAAGGCAAGCCGGGGAGCCGACTTGTCGAGGACCTCGTCGAAATTGTCGCGGTCGATATTCACGAACTTTCGTTCCTTGACCGGCTTGAGCGGATCCTTGGGTTGGCCGGAAAGGTCGGCCAGGACGCCCACAACAAAAGGAAGCTCGACCTTTTCCAAGGCGCCATTGGTTTCCACATCGTAGGTGATCTGGACACGGGGGCGGCGCACCCGATCCAGCTTGTGCTGCAGACTATCTCCGGCCATGAAAACCTCCAGGGGTATCGAATGAATTTCTTTTCAGCTGGTTCGGAGCTTTTCCATGCGTTTGAAATGGGATTTCCGATTGGAAAAAAGAGAACCCCATTTGGTGAAACCAGTTCCTCATAGCAATACGGGCCACTCGATAAGACGGCCTGTTTTTTTCTGAAAAATGGTCTTTATGAAAGTTTGATAAGTTCAGGCTGTCGGGATTATGCATTCGTTCATGATAACCGGCAAAAGCCGAACTTTTGAGGATTACCATTTTTTGTCGGTATCGGACCGGGACGCGGAAATGTGGCGAGGTTACCGGGAAGGAATTATCGCAATTCTGAAATGTTGAATCGCCGACCAAGCTCCATCCTTTTCGTTGAAGCGAAAGTTGGACAAAAGGATGGCATTTCGTGATAAATACGGGGTTTCCCGAATCGTCGGGAATGATTTTTTGCGGATGGTCCGATTCGCCGATGCCGGGCTGTCTGTGTGGCCCGGCAAAAGGCTTTTGCGACAAGTTTCGCAGCTGGCTATTGTTTGAATTATTGTGGATTGTTTTGCGGGATCCCCAGTTCCCGGAACATGTTGTCCAGTACGGGCTGTTCCCTCACAAAGGCCTGGATCAGTTCGGGGAAGGGAAGTCCGCCCAGCTGCACCGCGCGCCGGACGAGGTAGGGAACGGGGCTATGGGGCTCAATCGACGCAAGAATGTCCGCCGCCCTTGCCATCATCTGGTAGGCCTGGTCGCGCGAACCCGCGAGGGATTGATCATTTTTACCATCCGCATTGTCGCCTGTTGTCCCGGCCGAAGTCGCGTCGGGTATCGGGGATTTTTTGGCGATCATTTGGCGGAGGATCCCCTCGCACTGATCGAGGGTTCCCCTCAGCTGGCTCATGGAAGGCGCCAGGTCCTTCAGTTTTGCCGATAACTTGTCAACCAGGTTCCCCAGGGTTTCACGACCCCGCATGACCTGGTTGTAGCGTTCCTGGATGATCTCCAGGGTTGTGCCTGCAAGAATCTGGTCCAGGCTGATTGCCGGGGCGCCACCTTGTGAAGGCTGGCTTGTCGAACCCTGTTTCCATTTGATCAGCCCCATTTCCGGGGTGTCCTTGGTGGCATCGATCAGCTTGATGGCCCCCACGGTTGAAGGGAAACTGGCGCCATGGTCCGGGTCGTCCAGCCATTCGAAAGGGGAGGAACGGATGTCGAGGTCGGAAGGGTCGTCAACGGGAGGCACCAGCCGGTCCCAGGCCTGATCGACCAATCCCTCGAGGAGTTGCAGTCCATCCGCAAGGCCCTGAAAACCGTTGACTTTGGTGAGGGCCTCCACCATTCTTGCCGCCACCTGCAAATCCTTGCTGGTTTGGATCAGGGTTTGGGTTCCCAGTTTGATAATGCCTGGCCAGTCTGCTTTGCGAAACTCGGTGGGACGCAAAGGGTCATCGGCCGCAAAACTGGCCGGGTCGATTTCCTTTCGCAATTGCTCCAGCTGATCCTTGATTCCAAAAGGCGTGTTGACCCCGGCAGGGTTGGGGCCCGGAATGGGGGCCAGGAGCGCCTGAAAATCCAAAGTGAAAGCTGAATTCATGTTCGATTCCGGTTCAAGGCCCCGATAGGCCTGCTTCCATGGAGTTCAATCATCAGAGCAATTCTAGCAGAAGTGGCAATTTGGTAGGATATCGCACCCTTGTTGGGGATGGGAATTTCTAGGTTTTGCGCCAGATAGGCAGATTTTGCGGGCTCCCATTGAACGATATGACGGAAATGCGGTTTGAAAGTAGCCACGATCGACCCCGCTGTCCGATCAAGTGGATACCCCAAAGTTTGGCCACCTGAAAGCCAGGGTTCGGAGTTTTGTGTAAATGGCGGGAATCAATCCGGTCCAATGGCGCGCAGGCATCGAGTCCGGGCCCATTGTTGGGCACCAGCCTCTTTGGAGTTGGTTGGGCGCGAATCCCGTCGCCAATCGGCCACGGACTTTTTTTGGTCCCATCCTTGCTTTGATCCTTTGGCTTTTGGGTCTTTGTTGTCTTTGCCTGATGATGTTGTGGATCCAATCCCCCCGTCAAATCGTGGTTCTCCAGTTTGTGGCGGGTTATCAGACCAATCTGGGGGTGCCCCATAATGTGGGAGGGGTCCGGTTCGCGGAGCAATTGGCGACTCTTGGGGATCATGGGTCCAACAAAGGCCTGTTAACGGTCAAGGCCGCGCAGATTGTCCGGAAGAAGACGGATCTTGCCAAGGTGATCGGTGAAATCCAATCGCAAATGCTTGTGATCAATTTTTGCATGCATGGAGGCATGGATGAAAAAGGGCCTTACCTGATTCCCGATGATGGGGAATCGTCCCCCGAGCCTGAAAACCGGATCCGGCTCGCGGAAATCCTGGAGATTCTTCGGGGCCAGCCCAGGGAACAAACCAAGGTGGTGTTGTTCGATGCGGGTCAGGTGGAATCCCTTTGGTCATTTGGCGTGTTGGACAAC
>CAWUOD010000476.1:0-3314 GCA_963923115.1 uncultured Singulisphaera sp. | reverse complement strand
GGCCTATCAGCGATCGGCCCAGGCAAGCATCTCGGGCGACGACCCAACCCACACCTCCCAGGCCATGCTTCGGGCGCTGACCGCAGAACAGCTTTTGGATGCGCTTTCAGGCGCGACGGGATCGGAACTGCGGTTTGAGGGATTGCCGCCGGGCACACGCGCCGGACAGATTCCAGGCGTGATTTCGCCTGCCACGGTGGGGGGTGGATCCAAACGGCCAAGACGCAACTCCCTTGGTGAAGTCGACCGATTTTTGCGCACCTTTGGCAAGCCAGAGAGACTTTTGAGCTGCGATTGCGAGCGAACGGAAGACACCACCCTGGCCCAGGCTCTGCAACTGGTCTCGGGCGAAATGGTTCAGAAAATGCTCACCGATCCCACCAACCGGCTGGGCGAGATGGTCCACGAGGGCATCCGCGATGAGCAGGCGGTTCAGGACCTTTGGCTCGCCGGGCTTTCGCGGTATCCCACCCGGAAAGAAACCGAGGCGGCGATCCAACTCCTCGAAAGGGGAGGCGACAGACGCGCGCTCCTTGAAGATCTTTTGTGGGGAATTCTTTCCTCGCGCGAATTCCTGCTGAGGCATTAATAGCCATGGATCGACTTTCCTGTGATGGCCCACATCTTTCCAGGCGCCTTGCCCTTCGGTCCGTCCTTTCTTCTGGTCTTGCCCTTCGGGCGTCGATGGCGACCTTTGCGGGGCTGTCGGTTCCGGGGCTTGGATCGCTCGGCAAAGCGAGCGCGGCGAATGCTGGACGGGCGAATACTGGGCGGGCGAAATCCGTCATTTTTCTCCACCAATGGGGCGGCCCCGGCCAGCACGAAACATTCGACATGAAGCCCCACGCCATCGAAAGCGTTCGCGGGGCGTTCAAGCCGATCCGTAGTTCGCTTGCGGGTGTGCCGATTTGCGAGCTGTTGCCGGGGATGGCGCCCTGGATGGACAAGGTGACCCTGATCCGCAGTCTCAACCACACGATGAAAAACCACAATTCGGCGGGCTATTACAGCCTTACCGGATACGCGCCGCCAAGCGATGACCAGCGGTTGCGCGACAGCCGGGATCTCTTTCCCGCGTATGGCTCCATTGTCGATCGTCTTTCTCCGGCGCCATCGGGCGTTCCCACATTCGCCGCCCTGCCCCATGTGATCGCCGATGGAAGCATCACACCAGGCCAGCACGCCAGCTTCCTTGGAAAAAAACACGATCCCCTTTTCGTCGGCGCCGATCCGAACAAATCGGGGTACAAACTTCCCGAATTGACACTCCCCTCCTCGGTCACGCCCGAGCGTCTGGCCCGGAGGCGCGAGGCTCTCAAGATTGTCGAATCCCAGGCGGCGGATCTGGACAACCTCGAAAAAATGCGGGGGGTCAGCGAGCAACTCGAACGGGCTTTTTCGATGGTGACCAGCACAAGGGTTCGCGACGCCTTCGACTTGAGCAGGGAGGATCCGGCGGTGCGCGATGCCTATGGCCGCACAACCTATGGACAATCATGCCTTGTCGCGAGGCGGCTGGTCGAAGTCGGCGTGCGGTTTGTGAATGTCTATTTCCACAGGAGCATCGGTGGCTGCGAGGGGGGGTGGGACACCCACGGTTTCCAGGAAAAACCGATGAATCCGATCCTCAAAAATCATCTTTTGCCCATGACAAATCAGACGCTTCCCACCCTTCTGAACGATCTGCAGCAGCGCGGGCTTCTCGATTCGACGCTGGTGGTTTGGGTCGGAGAGTTTGGCCGTTCACCCAAAATCAACAACCTCCAGGGGCGCGACCATTGGCCCCAATGCTACACCGCGCTCCTGGCCGGTGGAGGCGCGCGCAAGGGGCATGTTCACGGCGCCTCGGACAAGACAGGCGCGTTTCCCGCGCTTGATCCATGCAAGCCGGAGGATCTCTCCGCTACCATGTTCCACCTTTTGGGGATCGATCCCTCGACCGAGGTGCGTGATCCGCTCGACCGGCCCCTGGCGATCAGCCCGGGCCGGGTCATTGAAGGAGTGCTCGCTTAGATGTCCGGCTCTCCCGATCCAGGATTTGGCTTCCAACGCGTTTTCATAAACCGTTCATTTAAGATGGGAAAAATCCCCTGGACGACGCGGTTGTTGTTGATTTTGTTGATGCCGCTGATTTTGCTACTTGTTTTGGGGCTTGTTTTTTTGGGATTGGTGATTTTTGGGATCTTCTTTTTTATCCAGGTGGTTTGCGCGCTTTTGTTTGGCAAGGTTTCCGCAAGCGTCACGGTCAATAGGCGGGAAATTTTTCCCAACGCCAAACCAGGAATTGCCTTTGATGAGACCGGCTTCGGCAAGGACATCGATAACAGACAGGTGATCGACATCCTGCCCGAGCCGAAAAAAGAGGGGCGATAAGCCCCAACCGGGGCGCGACGCCCGTGAGGAACGGTGGGGGGGAATAAATCCCCAATTGGTCAATTGTTACAAGGTTCCGGCTCGTCGAATCCGAGGCATGGACTGAGAAATCACACCTCTTCAAAACTTCCCGCCAGATCATTCCCCGCCTGTCGGCGAGGCAGTCCCTATTTCCCCGAACCAACGCAATAGAGGTTTTTGTCGGTGCGTAGATATAGGCGGCCGCCCGAGATGGCGATGGAGGATTGGACCTGTCCATCAAGCGGGTTTTTGGCGAGCACCTTGAATTTCGGGCCCGCTTCGATGACCGTGGTTTCCCCCTTGTTGTCCAAAAGATATATCCTCCCCTCGGCGCTTACCGGGGATGCGGAATAGCCACCGCCCACACGCTCCTGCCAGATAACCTCGCCATTATCCGCCTTGATGCAGGTCGCGATGCCGGTGTCCTGGATCGTGAAGAGATAGGGTTTCACAAAGATCATCGAGGGGACTTTGGGCGTCCCCTTCTTTTGTTCCCATGCAAGATTGGTCTCTTTCAGATCGCCTTTGGCTCCCAATTTGAAAGCTTTGATCGTCTCCCTGCCCCGATAACCCCCGGCGGTAAAGACGAGCCCATCGCCCACAAGTGTCGAGGGGACTTTGCCTTCCCCAAGGACTTCGCTGGTCCACAATCGTTCGCCTGTGTCGCGATCATACCCCTGGACGACATCGCCCGCCTCGGTGACCACCTGGGTTTTGCCTTCGGGAGTGGTCCAGAGGACCGGTGTGCCATGGGAAATGCGGGTGACTCCACGCATGGTTTTCCACCGCTGTTTGCCAGTTTTGGTGTCGAGCGCGACGAGATAGGACTTGTCCCATGGGGTTTGCCAGCCAACCAATTTGTCCTGGCCTTCACTGCTGCCATCAAGGGTCATGATCAGCAAATCGCCACTCAGGATGGG
>CAWUOD010000475.1:0-3323 GCA_963923115.1 uncultured Singulisphaera sp. | reverse complement strand
TTCCTTGCTTGCCACCAGCCAAATCTTTGGTTTGTTCGGTTACCTTCTTTTGGGCGGTTTCCAAGTCTTCCTTTCCAGCTTTGCCCAACTCGGTGTTTGCACGAACTCTTTCCTGTTTTCCGATAATTTCCCTAAGTTTTTCCAGGGTTTTTTGAGCATCTTCTTTTTCTTTTCGAATCTGCTCTTCCCTGTTGTCTTTTGACAGGATTTCGATCAGTTTTTTGAGATCATCGCGCAATTCCTGGTTGCGGTTCATGACCTGTTGCATGGTATCGAGATTCGAAAAGGCATCACTTTGGCGAAGATTTTTTACCAAGGTGCTGAATTTGCCGTCGGTTCCCTGTTTGGCGACCATTGCCAAAGCGGCATCAATCGCCTGTGCCCGTGATTTGTCTTCTGGTCTGGGACTGTTTTCAAGCCGTTGCTTCAACCGCAACAGCGACTGTTTCAATTCCTCGAATTCCCTGCGAAGCCTGTCTTGTGTCGCAGCGGCTTCATCACGGTTGGGTGCGGACTGTGACGGATGTGAAGGGGATTTGGACGAGTCGGGCCTTCCGATACCCACGCAGATAAGCATCATTGCAAAAAGCGAAGCCGAAACCAGGAAACGCATGGCCCAAGCCTCCGTGTGGTTAAAGTCTATTATGCTTCAGACCGCTCGGATGTTCCAATGTGAAAAAGGACAGCTGTGATCAGAATATCATGCCTTCTTCATCTTTTGGAAACCTTATCCTTGGAAAACCTTGGGAATTACGGCTCCACGGCAAGCAGGAATTGGCCTTTGGAGCGTATCCTGGACTTCCGTTTCAGGGGAAATTCCCATTGCATGAAGCATCGTGGCTCTAAGGTCCTGGGGAGTAACGGGATCATCCTTGACAAAGGCTCCCTGTCGGTCCGTTGAACCTATGACTTGTCCACCCCGAACTCCGGCACCGCAGAGCGCCCCGGAAAAGGCATGTCCCCAATGGTCCCTGCCTCCCCCACCATTGTGTTTGGGGGACCTTCCAAATTCTCCAGTCCAAACCACCAGGGTGGAGTCCAAAAGTCCCCTGTTGGCAAGGTCATCCAGCAGAGCGGAAAACGCCAAGTCACTGATTGGTAAAAGGTGATTTTTGCAGCGTTCGGCATTTTTATTGTGCGTATCCCAGGCAGGGGAATCGTCTGTATCACCAGGCAAGCGAGTCCAGTTTACCTGAATAAAAGGCACACCCACCTCAACCAGCCTTCTTGTAAGAAGCAAACTCTGCCCCCAACGGTTTTTGCCATACCTTTCGCGTGTTTTTTCGTTTTCCTCATGGATTCTAAAAGCTTTGGCAATTGGGCCGGTTCGAATCATGGCAAAAGCATCCCGCATTTGCCGCGACTGAGGGGGGGTGTGTCCCGGAAATCGCTTTGCCATGGTTTCCCAAAGATCCGCTCGTCCCAGTATTCGATCTGGCCCAATTTCTTCAGGAATGCTTAATCCGGCGATTTCAAAATCACTTTTCGAGGGATCACAATGAACAAGCCATGGATCACTAAGCCTCCCAAGGAACCCCCCATCCTGACCAGGCCAGGAAATTCCCCCTGTATTCCAGATGTGTTCGGGCAGCGTGATAGCGGAAGGCACGCCGGGCCTGTCAGGACGCAGATGGCGAATCAAAGCGCCAAAAGATGGGTGATCGTTTGGGAATCCAACTTTTGCATTTTCAGTTTGAAGGGGTTGATGGGGCACCCCGGTAAGCATCCAGTAACCACTTGAAGAGTGCGCATTATCGGCGGTTGTACAAGACCGTATGACACAAATATCCTTTGCGTGGCGCGCAGCCAAAGGCATTAGTTCGCTGTATTGGATCCCCGGAACAGTTGTGGAAATCGGTTGGAATTGCCCCTTGATGGATTCAGGGGCGTTGGGTTTTGGATCCCAAGTTTCATGTTGGGGTGGCCCGCCTAAATGAAACAGCATAATAACGGTTTTCGCTTTGCCAAAACCGTCAATTTTGGCTTGGTTCTTCCTCGAATCGGTCCGAGCAACAACCGATTTCAAATCCAAACCCAAGGATGCCGCAAGCCCGGTGGCAGTTGAAATTCCAAGCCATTGCCGACGGCCTAATGGCAAGCCATTTGCAAATTGTCGGGATGGAGGGATGAAATCGCGCATCTGGAACCCAAAAGGGAGGTAGGTGAAGTTTACACGAATTTCCCCAAGACGAAAACCCGGGTTATTGGGTTTTCCTGATCCGCATTTTTGCAAATTCCAGGATTTCAACCAGAAGGAACATCCCGAGTCCCATGCCGACCAGGGTTCCCCAGGTCACAATATCCAGTGCAACAGTTCTAAAGAAAGTTCCACCAAATTGGGTTATCAGGATTTGCCCCAAAAGAATTGTAATTGCAATTGTTAAAAAAGCGGGATTTTGTCCGATTTCCGCCAAACCCTGCCTTTTGGTTCGAAAATTTCTCACCCAAAAAAGGTTCAAAAATTGAAGCAAAACAAAACCGCAAAACAGAATGGTTGATCCCCGGAGTTCCTCGGCACTTAAGCTCTCCTCTCTCATGCCATTGGGAAAAAACCACCGAAGGGTTACCAGGGAGACGATCAGAAAAGCTCCACCAACACCAAAAATTCGCAAACCCATTTCCCGTGTTATGATGAATGCTTCTTTCGATCTTGGTTTTCGGTTTAATACCTCTTCCCTGGCTGGTTCTGTCGCAAGGGCAAGAGCGGCAAATGTGTCCATAATCAGATTTACCCAAAGCATCTGCATCACAGTTAATGGAAGGCCCACGCCAAGGAATGGCCCCAGGACCGCGAGGGAAAGCGCGACCACATTTATTGTGAGCTGAAAAACGATGAATCTCTGAATGTTTTCGTAAAGGGAACGCCCCCATTTGACCGCATTGATGATAGATGCAAAAGAATCGTCCAAAATCACAATATCGCTGGCCTCCTTTGCTGCCGCGGTGCCGCTTTTGCCCATACTCAGCCCCACCTGGGCATGGTTTAAGGCCGGGGCATCGTTGGTTCCATCGCCTGTGACAGCCACAACTTCTCCCGCTTTTTTGAGAAGGTGGACCATTCTGAGTTTGTCCAATGGCCGTGCCCTGCTAAGCACCCGCAAACGCTTGGCCGTTTCCATGGCTTTTTCATCATCCAGGGCCGCGAATTCGGGTCCAGTCATCGTTGTTTCCGGGGTGGGGGCCCCTTCCGCGATTCCCGCATCCCGAGCAATTTTCCATGCAGTCAAGCCGGTATCCCCTGTTATCACCTTAATTTCAATTCCAGCGCTCCTGCATGCTGAGACTGCCTCCTTAACATCTGTCTCTTATACACATCTGACGCT
>CAWUOD010000474.1:0-3327 GCA_963923115.1 uncultured Singulisphaera sp. | reverse complement strand
GGCGTTACCCGTCGCGGGATTGGAGACCGCCCGTAAGTTGCTCGATGAGAGTTTGCCCTCAAACACCCTGATGAAAGCCTGGGAAAATTCCGCGGGAATGTGATGTTGGCGGGAAGGGGCCAAGCCGGGGGAAACCGATAACAGGCACCCGGTCCTGAAAAAATCCAAAATAAGTCTGTATAAGAGCGAAATATGTCGAAATATTTTGAAAAGCGCGAGCCTATGGTTTTCCTGTAGGCGGATTCGCCCCCGTTTGAAAAAGCATTGCGGCGAGAAGATGAACTGTCATGCCAAAAAGGTCGAGCACAAAATGTTTCGCCGCCCCCCAGGGATCGGGATCCGGACCGAGGGCCTCGATATAAGACAGCCGAATCATCAGAAGAGCCAATCCGGTAAAGGATGTCATCCAGAGAAGGAGAAGGCAAACATATTTGGTCATTTGTCCCTTTTGATAGAATTTGGGAACAAGCACCAGGCGAATCAGATAGTATGCCCCCGCGTAAGCCAGGATGAGTGAAGTTGTGGTGATAAGTGCTAGACGAAGATTGGGGTGGAAGTCGAAGGTCGCGAAAAGCCAAAAAGCCCAGACGCAAAGCCAGGACAGAAGGTGGATGAGGGGCTTGAGGCCAAAGGAAAGGCGAGTCCAATCCACGGGGCTAATCCGCCCGGGCGGTTGATCCGGCGCGACGGGCTGCGATGACGCGGATGCCCAGATTCAAAACCATCACAAAACCAAGAAGGACGAGGGCGCCCGCGAACGCGAGTTTTTCCTTCTCCTCGTATCCTTCCGAGGAGTAATAGTAGATATAATAGGTTAAAAATGGCGTTGGTTCGTTGAGCCCCCTCGGCCAGAAATCGGTGTTCCCCGCCGTAAAAAGAAGTGGGGCGGTTTCGCCCGCGACACGGCTTATCGAAAGGATCACCCCTGTGATCACGGCGGGCAGGGCCGCGGGCAACAACACCCGCAGGGCGGTTTGCGCCTGATTCGCGCCCAAGGCGTAGCTCCCCTCCCGCAGACTGGAGGGGACCAGCTTGAGCGCCTCTTCCGAGCTTCGCATCACAACAGGAATCATCATCATTCCCAAGGCGAACGCTCCGGCCCATGCCGAGTCTGTGTGCATTGGCTGGACAATGAGGGCGTACGCGAAAATACCGATAATAATCGAGGGAGTTGATCCCAAAAGGTCTCCAACGAAACGAACCACCGGAACAAGCTTGCTGTTGCGGAATTCGGATAGAAAAAGAGCCGCGAAAAGGCCGATTGGCACACCAAAAAGGGGAGCCAATCCCACCATCGTCAATGTTCCCAGAATGGCATGGCCCAAGCCTTGGGGCGGCCTTTTGGTGAAAAAGGCCCAGTCAAGGCTTTGAATGCCGCGATATGCGACAAATCCAAGGATATTAAAGAGGGGCAAAATCAACAGGAGCAGACCGATCCCCAGAAGCACGGTCATGGTCTGGTTGATCGCCCGGTTGCGCCCACCGAACTTGCCTCGGGCCCTTCTGAGCATTTGGCCCAGTTCGGCGCGACGGGCCGCCCTTGTTTCCGGTTTTTCGGGACGCTCCGAATTGGCGACCTTGGCCTCACCATCATCATCCGCCTGGGTTGGCGTTTTGGTGGAGCGCCAGATCAAAAGTCTCGCCGCGCTGTTGACCACAAGTGTCACCAGCAAAAGCACAAGACCAAGCTCAACCAGGGCGGACCGCTGAAGGTCGGTCATCGCGCCGGAAAGTTGGTTGGCGATTACGCTGGGTATCGAGGCCGCGGCCGCGTCAATCGCTGGAAAACTAATGGGCCCAACGGGACTGTTCCATGTCGTGAAATGGACCTGGGGCTGGTTTCCAATGACCATGGCCACCGCCATGGTCTCACCCAATGCCCGGCCCAATGACAGGAAGCTTGCACCAAGAATACCCGGCCAGGCGTAGGGGAGCACAACCCTGCTAATCATTTGCCATCGCGTGGCGCCCAATGCGATCGCGCCTTGACGCTGGGCCATGGGGACGGCTTTGCAGACTTCGTAGCTGACCGAGGTCAAAAAAGGCGCGACCATCACCGCAAGAACGATTCCTGCGGTGAAAAGTCCACGACCAGTGTCATTTTCTGCCCCCATGGCTTTGAGAAGAGGCTGCAGCATGGGGACAACAAAGAAGATTCCCCAAAACCCGTAGACAACGCTGGGAATTGCGGCAAGAAGCTCAATTAGGAACATTGCGGGGCGCGCCAGTTTTTTGTGGGCGATTTCACAAAGAAAGGTGGAGGCGGCCACACCCAAAGGCAGCGCGATCAGCATCGCAATCGCCGAGGTCATCAAGGTGCCATAAATAAACGGCACCGAGCCAAATTTCTCGTGGGACGGATCCCAATCGGTGTTGTACAGGAACGCCAATCCGTACTTTTGCAGGCTTGGAAGACTTGATTTGATTAAAAGGACAACCAACAACAAAATGAGCGACGGGACAACCAAAGCGGCGCAATAACACGCCGCCCGGAAAATCCGGTCACCCCAAACTTTCAAAACGCTGGCAGGAACAACCATGAAGAGGCGATCCTAAAAAAATGTCTGATTCGCCAGATCTGCTTATTTGCCAAGCTTTTCAAGCGAGGCGCTAACCTTTTCCACAAGGGATTTTGGAAGCTTCGCATAGTGCTTTTTGGAGCAGAGTTCCTGGCCCTCACCGGTGGCGTACATGACAAACCCCTTGAGGGCCTCGGCTTTACCCCCCTCGGTTTTGGTGTGCGCGACAAGCCAAACCGTGCCGCAAATCGGGTAGGAGTCTTTCCCCGGTTGTTGGAGAAGACTGAACACCAGATTTTCCGGTATTTCTTTCAGGTTGGCGGCCGAGGCCGAAACGGTTTCAAGCGACCCGGCAAGGAAACCGGATTTATCCGCGTTTTGAACTTTGCCGCTAGTCAGTGATTTCTTTTCAAGCGCATAGATCAATTCGACATAACCCAAAGCGCCAACCTTGTCCTCAACCAGTTTTGCGACACCGGCGTTTTTGGGCGCCTGTTGGCCAACAGGCCATTTGGGCTGGGTTGACGCCCCCACTTTTTCCTTCCAGGTGGGGCTTACCAGACTCAGGTAGGATGTCCAAATGTGACTGGTGCCGCTACCGTCCGCGCGTGCGCAAACAGTGATACCAAGGTCGGGAAGTTTGGCCCCGGGATTGATTTTGGCGATCGCCGCATCATTCCATTTTGTGATTTTTCCGAGGTAAATTTCCGCAAGAACCTCGCCCGTGAAATTTAGGGGTTCCGAAAGGCCGGCAAGGTTGTAGACGGGAACAACCGCGCCCATGGCCAGGGGGATTTGGAGGACCGAA
>CAWUOD010000473.1:0-3328 GCA_963923115.1 uncultured Singulisphaera sp. | reverse complement strand
TAATTAGTATTTAAAAACCGTTATATTTAGCCAAAGGTGTTCGGCTTACCGAATCAGGGTTTTCGCCGGTGGGCTTTTTATTTGAGCTCCCGGCTCTTTTCACACGATGAGCCGAGTTCAAATGTCTTCGACTTGGAACAGGGTGTTTTTCACGCGTTTGGCGTAACCCTCGGCTGGATCCAATCTTTCAACGGTTCAAACGACTCGGTCAGCTTGTCGTTTCATTGCTGTTCACGATAAAATTATCCGACAAGGCGGAGAACCGATGACGAAATCCCAACCGCAAGACCTCCCCGACCCGATGCACTCATCCGAAAACGGAGGCTGCGGCGTGAACCTTCTCAGCATCGTCGGATTCGGTCTGGTCGGTCGTGCGATAGCCGCCCGTCTTTTCGCCATCGGCCATCGCGTCCCCGGCGACGACATCGCACCGGGAGCCTGCGCCTTCGTCGCCCAGGGTGTCCTCGTGCTTGCTGATGCCGCCCAAACCTCACGGAGTATCCGTACATGTTGACAACACGCCTCCTGCTCGTTGCGTCCTCCCTGTTCGCTTCCTCGGTGGCGGCTTCGGCAGCGGAAATCGTTGGCGTGACGGTCACCCCCCACCTGGTCGCGGAGTCTATGCAGTACCGCCGACCTCGCGACCCAGACCTGGCGGCCAAGGTGCAGGTGTTCGTCAAAGGCCCTGCGGTGCCGGGGACATTCGAAGGGAAGACTCCGGCAGAACTGCTGAAGTCCGGGGAGTGGGCCTGGCACGACCTGGCCACGGCCCAGAAGCCGCCGGACGGGGCATTGACCGTATGGACCTTTAATGGCAAGTCGAGCCGTTGGGGCGTCGGTAAGTCGTTCGTGCTCGAGGCCGAAGGGCCGGGCAAATCGACTGTCCCAATCGAGGCCCCCACTCGCTGGATCTCGGCGGTCAACTTCCTCGCATCGAAGGGTCAGGTCGAACCCGACACCGCCGTCCTTCACTTCGCCAACGACTCCGACAAACCTCTCCGTGTCACTTCCCTGCGGTGGTGGCTTCCGAAAGAGCGCAAGGACTGGCAGGTCCTGTGGCCGCAACCGGCCAAGGCGGTGGAAGCGGTCATCCCTCCCAAGGATCGCGGTTTTGTGAAAATCAAAGTCGACAAGCCATTCCCCCTCACCTACGCCGCGGTCGAGGTGACGACCGATCAGGGAACCCTGTGGGAGCACCTCCGCATCAAGCGAGAGGCATTCGACATTGGGGGTGGCTGGGTGGCGGACAATCTGAAGCACGAACCGTACCTGAAATTGCTCTCCCGGCTGCATGTCAACATGGGACAGATCCAGGGCGTCCCCGGGTACACGGACCAACCGGAGAGGTATGCCCGCTACCCGATCAAATTGTGCAACCGGCTGTGGCCCCTGGAGGAGTGGGACACCGATGCCAGGCTTCCGCAGATCCACGCCGTTGAGTTCCTGGGCGAACCTCAGTACGGCGGCGGGCGGCCGGTGCCCCCGCAGGAGGTGTTCGACAAGCTGCTCCCGTACCGGACCAGCCGCCTGGCCACGAGCGTCACCCACTCGGAGGAACGGGTGTGGCGGTACTACGCCGGGCTGTCCGACTACCCACACTATGATGCGTACCGCATCGTGGCCCCGGCCGCAGATGCCTGGCGTCAGTACGACCGCTGGGGCGGTGAACGGATTTCCTGGGGGGCACCCTTGGAGACGATAGGCGATTTAAGCCGGTCACTCCGGGAGTTGAACCGACCGATGCCCTGCGCATACTGGTCGCAGGGGCCGCACGACGGTTGGGGTGGAGGCTTAAGGCCCGGAGGCCGGGCACGGCGGAGCCCCACTCCCGATGAACTCCGCGCCCAGGCTGTCCATGCCCTCTCCACCCGCATCACCTCGCTCTACTGGTTTAACCTGAGCCTGAAGTCGTTGTTGAAGTTCCCCGACACATGGGAGCCGATCACCCGCGTCGGTCGCGAGATCCGCATGCTCGAGCCGTATTTCCTGGAGGGCGATGCGTACCGATTCGAGCGGGTGAAAACGAACGGCAAGCCCGACTGGGACCTGGCGTCCGTCGCCGCGCCGGAGGCGGCCGTGCTGTTCGCAAACGATCTGATGTACACCCCCGATTCGAAGCAGAGCGTGTTTGTTTTTGGCGACCCACGGCCGGCGACTTTTCGCTTTGTGATTCCACCCTGGCTCCGCAAGCCGGAGGATGTCTTCCGGGTGGACGCCGACGGCGTGTACGAGGTGAAGTGGAGGGCCGAGGGCGACGCGGTGGTGATCGAGGACCGGCGGAGCCGGGACGCCATCTACTTGACGGCACGGTCGAAGGAGGTTCGCACCGAAGTGGAAAAACGGCGTCAGGCGGCGCTCGCGCGAGAGCAGGCGAACGCCGTCGACCTGCAGGACCTCCAGAACCTGAAAAAGTGATTCTGCTTGGGAGCAGCCCGCTACCCAAAGTCGATACGCCTAATTCGTGAATACACTTTTCGGTCACATCGACCGAAAAGAGCTGGAATCGCCTCCTCGACCCAAATGGGAATGCTCTTTGTCAATGTCCGCCGGTTGCTGATGAGAACCGTGAGGCGATGCGAACTTTGTTAATGATGTCGTTTGTGGTTACCAAGCGGATTATTTGGCAACAGGCAATGGATATCGTTGATCGTGTTTGACAACATCCGGGCAGTTTGCCCAAAGATACCATTTTTCAGAAAATCAAAAATATAATGCGCATCTCAATAACATGCAAATGGATTGATGGAAAATCACCATGTTTCCAAAACAAAAACACCCCGCGATGAAGCGGGGTGGAATGAATCAAACAGGTTTAGCAGTTTGGTTTATGCGGCCACTTCGGCTTTGGCTTTGCGACGACGCTTGAAGTACGCACCCACCGCACCGGCCGCCAACGCCGTACCGGTAAGAATCATGGTGCCGGGCTCGGGGACAGATGCAGGATCGTAATAGAGTTGGATGGCCGCTGCATTACTAGCGCCAACGGTGGGGTTGGCCCAATAATCAGATATCCCAGGTTCCACGGAGTAGGAATTCGAACCTATCGACTGAAACTGTGTCAAATCCATATCGTTATCATTGTTCAAATATACCTGATAAGTTTTCCCAGAAGATAAAACTCCTGTGTAGGAAGAGCTCCAAGTAATATCTAAGGCAGTACCATTTGTTCCGTCTAAATAGCTGAAAGTACCAGTCCGATTTACATTATCGGTAGCATTGTATAAGCGAATAGACCCAGTTCCTGCTGTTTGTCCAGAGATTCCAAAAAGCCCAATTCCATTAAGAACAGAACCGCCCAATCCTGTGGTAGCAAAAGTCATTGCCAACA
>CAWUOD010000472.1:0-3330 GCA_963923115.1 uncultured Singulisphaera sp. | reverse complement strand
TTACAAGCCATTCCAAGGAGGATACCGACGAGGAGCGCGCAGATTCCGCGAGCCTCATCGGAAAGGTGCGAGCCGACAGCCGCCCCAACCGCGGCCAACAAGGCGCCAGCCAACAGCGGGGAAAGCGCGGGGCACGCCCGCAACCACCCCATCCATTCCTGAACAACCCCGCCAGATGCCTGGTCTTCAAGGTTTGTGTTCATGTCCGATCCCTCTTGATATTGTCCAAGATCGGCATCGACCAAAGCGACGCATTCCCTTCATCTTGAGCGGTCATGGGATTCGGGGACAAGTCCCAGAAGGCCCTTTATTCGTTTCCTACGGAACAGGAGTCACTGGATTTTTTTCAATTTGACTGAAGGAAACCGCGCCTCCAAACCGCCCATCCCCATTTCCGCCCCAATCACCAGGAAGTGCTGACGGCCATAACAAATCACGCATTTTCCGGATATTTTCCTCGAAATTTCCTTAATCCGTCCCCGGCGACGACAATCGTCCCCTGACAAAACCCATCAGGGAAAGTCACCTGCTTTCCCTGATGGGCTTCCATCGGGGGGAAATTTCAAAAAAATTCGGGTTTGGTAAGTTTTTTTTCCAAAATTGCGGGCAGAGAGCGTCCAGTCCTTCAAAAAGGGCCTCTCAAGGGCCCCGTTGATACCTGTCAGGAAGTTTTATCCAGCATCAGACCGGGATCTTCATTCCCAAACGGCCAGGAACGGGTCAGCTTCGACCAGATCAAAAACACAATGCCACCCAAAACCAGGGTCACCGCACCAACCACCATGAAAATATCACCCGTGGAGAAATAAAGATACATCCAACCAACCAGCGCGATCAGGCAGGGGACGGGATAAAACCACATCTTCCAGGGCATGGGTAGGTCGGGACGGGTACGCCTGAGAATCATTAGGCCCACCACCTGGGCCACAAACTGTTCCAGGATGCGGGTGGCGATCAGGGCGGTGATGATGGTGTCCAAACTGAAAAAACTCCAAAAGAGCACCAGCCCGCCAATAAGCAGAAGGGATCGGTGCGGGATTTTGTGGACTTCGTGCACCGCTTTGAACCATGAGAAGAAATGACCATTTTCGGCGGCGGCGAAGGGAACACGCGAATAGCCCAACATCCCCGAAAACGCCGAGGCAAAGCAGCTCCCCATAAGCAGAATCGTGATGGCCGTCGCCGCCCAGGGACCATGGAGACGGGACATGAATTCCGCCGCCAGGTTGTCCTTGTGAAGAAGCGCCTCCCTCCAGGGGACGACCCCCATGAAAGCGACATGCGCCAAAAAGAAAAGCAGAACCACAACAACCACGCTTGCGAGAATGGAAAAGGGAATGGTCCGTCCGGGGTTTTTCACCTCGGCGCCCAAATAGCAGATATTGTAATAACCAAAATAGGAATAGATCGCCAGACCCATGCCTGTGCCCAGAGCGACCCCAAAATTTTTCGGCATCTCCCCAGGCTTGACCGGATCAAAAAGAATCGCCGTGTCCAATCTGGGCAATCCCTCGGCCAGTATCCAGAACAGGGCGCCCAAAACCCCAACCAGAAACACCAGGCTCAGTTTTCCCAGGTCTGTCACCTTCCGGTAAAGAAGAAACAGGATGAGCAATCCCAGCCCAAATCCCAAAAAGCGGGATGGCGCCAGAGTCAGGCCAATGGTCTTTCCCTCTTGGATATCAAAGCTGAATGTTTGGGTGTGGGCCTTGTCAAAAGCCTGAAAATCGGGACTTAGGGCTGTGGAAAATTGGGCTGCGGCAACCAACCCCGATCCGACCTCCAGGGGCCCGCTGATGAGGATTTGCCAGACAAAAAGGAACGCCATGAGGCGCCCCCATTTTTTGCGCCCGAACGACTCCAAAAGAAAATGATATGATCCACCCGCGGCGGGCAGGGCGGCGCCAAGTTCGCCCCACACCATGCCATCCGCAAGGATCAGCACTCCCGCGACAAGCCAGGCCAACAAGGCATAGGCGCCTGGAAGATCGGCGACGATCATGGGCACGGTCGCAAATACACCGGCCCCGACAATTTGGGTGATATTGATCGCGGTGGATTCCCAAAACCCGAGACCCTGTGCAAGTTTGGCCGGGGGGAATCCGGTCTGCGGGGAAGGCGCGCTCATGTGAAAGGCTCCGAAATTGGGCGAAACAGGCAGGGGAGGACAAACCGCCTTAATGGCTCATTATCGATCGCGTATGGGCGATTCCCATGAGGGCCGGGAGGCTTGCCACTCAAAATCCGGCCGGGCCCTCGGCTGAAAATCCTTGATTTGGAGGTCCACGGAAATTCGCCCCTGATACTCGTTTATTGCCGGAACAAACACCAGGCTCAAATCACCCCCGCCGGACATCATCTCGTCCTTGCGCGAGGCCATGTGGAATCCGACCGCCTTGAGCCTGGTTTCCCCCTGTTTCAGGTTGACCTGAATGGTGTTGGAATCCTTGCCCACCAGCCTGGGTTCGCCATCAACGCGAAGTCCCGTGGCCATGTAGAGCGGTTTGGGATTGGCGCATCCGAAAGGCTCAAGCCCATCCAGGGTCTGGACAACTTTTGGACTCAGGGCCAAAAAAGGAACCTCTGATTCAATTCGCAATTCCTGCGCAAGGGGAGCCCCCCCGCGCATGACGGCCACGGCTCCCTGAAATTTCTCTCTAAGAAGGTCTATATTATCGGGATCAAGCTTGAATCCAACGGCGCCGGCATGGCCTCCCCCCGAAACAAGCAGGTCCATGCATTGGTCGAGGGCCGCTTTGAGATGGACGCCCGGGGTGGTCCGCCCCGAACCAACGGCAAGATGCGCCAGAGGTGTGTTCTCCTGCCCCTGGCCCAGCATCAAAACCGGACGGCCGTATGCCTCGACAATGCGCGTCGCAACGATTCCGACTATTCCGGTCATCCAGTTCTTTCTGTAAATCACGATCGCCGGGGAATCCTCCTGGCCGGTTTTCACGACCTCCTCCCGGGCCTCCTCGACCATTCGCCGTTCGATGGTTTGGCGCTCGCTATTGTAATTGTCAATCACCTCGGCGAGCTGTTTGGCTTTTCCGGATTGATCGGTGGTCAGCATCTCGACGACCAGCCTGGCGCAGCCAAACCGCCCCAGGGCATTCAACCTCGGTCCAAGCCTGAAGGCCACATCCTCGCCCCTGATCGGCTTGTCGGGGGACAAGTTCGCCACATTAAGCAGATGGGCCACCCCCGGCCAGGGTACCTTGCGAAGGTGTTCCAGTCCAAACCGGGTAATCACCCGGTTCTCATCTATAAGGGGCACCACATCCGCGATGGTTCCAAGCGAAGCGATAGCCATGCAATCCCGGATATGGC
>CAWUOD010000471.1:0-3333 GCA_963923115.1 uncultured Singulisphaera sp. | reverse complement strand
GATCCTCTCTGGTCTCGTGGGCTCGGAGATGTGTATAAGAGACAGGGTTTCCCCCGACCTTCCCAATCCCACCCGCTTCCGGACAGCAACCCCTTCCCCAGGGAAAAAAGGCCCAATCATGCAAACCGAAACGCTGGATCTTTCGAACCGCATTCGTTGCCTCTAGGATGATGATAAGTCTTTATCCAACTCTCCCCTGGACCCCTTTTAGCCCGGATTGGCAAAAACGACATCCATAAATGTCTCCATTTGCCCCCTCTGGTCAGGACGCATCTCCATGAAGAAAATCGTCGCTCTGGTAATTGCCCTTTTGGGCCTTTTGGTGGTTGGCGCGCTGGCCATTCCCGGAAGTCCGTTCAATATGCTTGACGGATTTATTGTGAGGCGAAATTGGGGCCCGCCCCAATACGATGGACGAACGCTGGATGAATGGATGGTTGACATCAAAAGCAACGACCTGACCACAAGACTTTCGGCCATCAAGGCCATCGGAGGAATGGGGGAAAGCGCCGCCCAGGCTCTTCCCGAATTGGCCAAATTGATGATTTCCGATCCCGATGTGGACACCCGTATCGAATCTTCCCTTTCGATATCCAAAATGGCCCCGGCTTCCGCCTCGGTGATGGATGCGCTCATCAAGGGAATCCAGGACAAGGAACCATCCGTCCGGATGAATGCGATTTTTGCCATCATGCGTCTCAAGGAGGGCTCCAAGCCCGCCCTCAAGGCCCTTTCCGACGCGGCGAACCTCCCGGAAAACAAGGTCCGCGCCAAGGGCTTCACAACAACTTTGCAGGAAACCCTGCTCGTTGCCATTGGACGGGCAAGCGCCGGCACCTCCGATGCGGTACCGATGCTGATGGTGTTTTTCAACAACAAGGACGATTCCAACCTTCGACTTGCCGCCTTGCGCGGGTTGGCGGAAGTTGGCCCACCGGCCAAGGAAGCGGCCCCGGAATTTCGCAAAATCCTGTTGGACAAAGCCAGCGTGAACGAGCTCCGCCAGGAGGCATTTGATGCCCTTGAACGGGTGGGGCAACCCGCCGAGAAATCCGAATTGGTGTTTGATGCCCTACCACCCGCCATGGGCCCCGGGGGAGGCGGTAAAGGTGGCGCTCCAAAGGGTGGCGCCGGAAAAGG
Source organism: uncultured Singulisphaera sp. (assembly GCA_963923115.1). Lineage (GTDB taxonomy): Bacteria > Planctomycetota > Planctomycetia > Gemmatales > Gemmataceae > SYLG01. The sequence goes on along the minus strand of CAWUOD010000471.1, from coordinate 2,193 downwards.
GAACCCGGGAATGGGCGGGATGGACAAAGGTGGAATGGGTAAAGGCGATTTGAAAAAAGGCGAATTCAAAAAGGGTGATTTCAAGAAAGGCCCACCCGATGCCGGCGATTTGAAAAAAGGCCCTCCGGAAACCCCGGCCGATAAGGATGGCAAAAACGAACCCAAGGGCACCAAGTCCTAGGATCGCGGCTTTCGCCTTCCAAAAATAGCTATTGCGGCGGAAATCCCCCCCCCGGATCTCCGCCGCGTTTTTTTTGCTTTTCCATTTCCCTTTTTTGCACTTGCAACCGCCATTCCAAACCGTTTATAGAGCCTCCGGAAATCCACGGGGAGACTCATGGCAAGCGTTTGGAGAAGAATGGGCGGGATGGCGGGGCTTTGGGCCCTTTGCCTTGTCCTGTCGTTGGGTTGCGCCACCCGAAAAGACTATCTCAAACCGCCAAAGATCCCTGAAGAACTTCGGGCTCCCCCGTCCAATGAGGCCCGTTTCAGCCGTCCGGTGGAATATCCCAAGGAAGTTCTCAACGAGGACATGCTCGCGAAGAAAGCCGCCAAGCTGCCTCTTGGCGCGCTAAAGGGGAGCAAAGGCGGCGTCAGTCCAGGCGGCATCTCGAATTAAAACGAAAAGGGGAACCGATACGGTTCCCCTACCAACTACTCTTTGATAATCTCAACCATTCCCCATGAAACCATTCGGGTTTCAGGGAATCTCGCAGTTGCCCGGGGCGCCGCTGCGGGGTGGGGTGTAGGTCTTGACCACCTGAACCACTTGCCACTCTTGCCGATAGTTGTCCCAGCGCGCCCAGACCAAAGTCCGGAAGATGTATAGGACTGTGTTTTTGTCATCGTATACCCGGTCCGTGCCGCCCGGAAACCAGAAGGTCTTGCCATTGTGTTTGTAGACAATGCACCCCTCATAATGGTTCATGCCTCCCCATCCACCCACCTGCCCAAGCCGCGTGTTCCGGTCATCGGCAAGGAACAGTTGACACTGATAAGATCCGATTTGGCGGACAAAGTCCTCTGACTCCACCCCACCCTCACGGGCGACATTAGGCTCATCAGGCGACGCGTAAATTTCCGCCTGGCTGATATCCCCCTCCATGCCAATCTGATCGAAAATCAGCGAGCAGAAATTACATATCGTGATGCAACTCGCACCCGGATTGCGGTAGCGCCAGGTCAGGGGAACCTTCCACGCCTCGGCCCGATCAATATGCACCTTGGGGTTGTACCATTTCCCGCAATAGCTTGTCAGAGCATGAACAATCGCGACGGGGGAAGGGTTTTCCGGGGCGCTTTCCAAAGCGGTCGCCAGGCGGCTGTAGGATTCCCGCAGCCTCATTTGTGTGACCGCCGAGGCGGTCTCATTGCCACGCCGGGGAGTTCCACGGGTGAGATAGCAAACGATTCCATCGACGGTTCCCAATTCAAACGGCTTGGGACTCTCTCCGGGAGTTTCCAGCGTGGCCGACCATTCGATGGAAACTTCGAGCTTGCGCATTTGTGCGGGAAGGAGCTTTTTCCCTTTGACAACCACAATCGCCTTGCGTGGGTCGCCGCCCGACTCTTCCACGGTTCCGGTTCCCTCGAGTGTGAAGGCCTCGTTCCGGGAGGTTCCTGTGACATGGATTTTGGAACCGACCGGGACCCAGGTCAGGTTCACCAGAAGCCGGGCCTCGACCATGCGGGCCTGGGTGTGGGACATCGGGGCGACAAATTGGGGCTGTTTGGAGGTCCACTCCACATCGGGGTAGCGCTCGCCGTGGGTAAGGAGATCATCCCCATCCCGACACATAAGGTTATGGTCGGAGGTAAATTCGAGGGCCACCATACGGGCCTGGACATCATGGAACCCTGGTCGCGGAGGGGAGGCGGCGACCGCCGAACTGACCCCCAAACCGGACATTAAAGAAGAAATCAGACAGACGAAGCCTGACCGGGACATGGTGCGATTACCTGATTGGCGTTGGAAGATAGATATGGCCGACACCCAAACAATAGCACACGAATCCGAAAGAGTTTGCCAACCCGGAAATTTTACCCAAAATGCGGAAAATTTTTCGGGAACACCCCGAATCCCCTAAAGGAAAAAGGAAAGGCGACCTGAAGGAAATTGGGTCGCGAAGGTGAGACCATGGACCTTTGTACCTGAAAATTTTTGCCAGCCAAATTTGGGCTGAAAAGGCGTCC
>CAWUOD010000470.1:0-3334 GCA_963923115.1 uncultured Singulisphaera sp. | reverse complement strand
ATTCGGTTTCGGTAAATTTCAAAGTCTTCGGGGGTAAGATTATTAGGGACCCGGATGATTTCCCCTGTGACCAGAACCACCTTGCTGAAGGGTCTGGGAAGCGCAAACCGGTCCCAGCTTTTCATCCTTTTGGCGCGGGCGAATCCCACTCCAAATGTCATGACCGAACGCCCCGCCATCGAAGCAATCGCCACTACTCCTTGCTGGCAAACTCGCCTTGGCCCTTTGGGACCATCGGGCGTGATGGCCAAATGGAAGGATTTTCCCTGGGTAACCATTCCGCGAACAGCATTGGCACCACCACGCGTGGTTGATCCCCTTACCGTATGAAAACCCAATCTTTCGATAGCTCTTGCAATCAATTGTCCATCCGCATGACGACTCACCATCACCGTGATCCCCTGATCCCTAAATCGGTAAGCCGGAACCAGGATGTTTTCATGCCAAAAGGCATAAAGAAATTTCTCTTCGCCGATGGATTTGGCATCCCTACCCGGATCGGCACGCGGCCCCAAAGGCACATAAGTAAAGCGGAGCGACCACATCCAAACCCGCAACAGGAGGGAAACTCCAAGGCTGAGGGCTTCAATCATCATGGGATTGCGGATTTTCACGGGAAGGCTTCCGGAATCAGGATATCAGGAAGCCCCAAGCATCGCCGATTTTGCCGCATGGGATCAAGAGATGCCCGGATTTCCGGGTTGGTCCCCGGGGGAATCTGGCTGGAAAACCGCGCCAAATTAGTGGGGCCAGGTCCCTTCAAAAACCTCGACAGCCGGTCCTGTCATGAAAACATGATTGGTCGCCTCATCCCACTCCAGAAGCAGATCGCCGCCCCGAAGGTGGCCGATCACCTTGCGATCGAGTCTTCCGGTGAGTACTCCCGCCACAAGGACCGCGCAGGCGCCTGTGCCACAAGCCAGGGTTTCGCCCGAACCCCGCTCCCAAACCCGCATGGTGTATTCGCCGCGGTTATCGACCCGGACGAATTCCACATTGGTCCGCCTTGGAAATACCGAATGGGTTTCCACTTTGGGTCCCACCCCATGGATCAGGGCCTCGGGAAATTCCTCGACAAAAGTCACAGCATGGGGATTTCCCATCGAAACACAGGTAAATCCATAGGCTTTTCCATCGATAACGATTTCCGCCTCTTTGGGCGGATTCCCGGAAAGGGTGGTCGGAATTTTGGCGGCTTCAAGTATCGGTTCGCCCATATCGACCTTTACCCGACGGGTTTTGCCCCCTTCGATTTCCAGGTCGAGTGTGAGCACGCCCCGGCCAGTCTCAATGGTCAACCGGTTCTTTTTGGCGATCCCATGGTCGTAAACCAGTTTGGCGACACAACGAACGCCATTGCCGCACATTTCCGATTCACTTCCGTCCGCATTAAACATCCGCATCCGGGCATCGGCTATTTCCGATGGACAAACAAGGATCAAGCCGTCCCCACCCACGCCAAAGTTACGGTTGGCAATTTTTTGGGCCAAAGCGGCAGGATCGGCTGGCATAGGCTGGCGCACACAATCGACATAAACATAGTCGTTGCCCAAACCTTGCATCTTGATGAACTTGAGCATGGAAATTCGCTATCCGGGAGAAATATTGAAAAAAAGTGGGGTGGAAAACCCAACCTGCAGGACCCTTCTTACCAACCCAAGTGTGCTTTGAGTTCCAAAAGGCCACCCTCAAGAGCTTCTTTTTCCGAATCGAAAATGCTCCCCTTCTGGATTTGGTTCCCGTTAATCGACTCCATGATTTTGTTGGTGAATTTTCCATCAGCCGGAAGCACGCCGATCACCCAAAGAAATCGTCCTCCCTGATACAAAAGCCACGATTGCCCATTGGCGCTCGGTTTGATCTCGGCGTTTCGGACTTTCAGCCATGCGGGTGCTGTCATATTTCGTGTTCTCCTTGGCGTTTTTATAGCGAAAAAAACAACAAAAAGACACCAATGGAACCAGCCAGGCTCCCCAATTCAAAGCCAGATCCAGCAAAACTCCCCTCCTACGAGACTTGCCACGAAAATCTCCCGGATTGATTTTCTTTCCAGCCTGGTTAGCTCCCCTCACCCTCCCCTGACATCCAGGGAGGATTCCCGAATGGAACCATGCAAAAAAATCATTGCCCAAAAACCAAATCTTTGCCCTCCAAACACCATCACTGCCAATCCCCGGAAGACCATTTTGATTACAAGCGCATTGAAATATTGGCTTGATTAAGTGAACCATTTGCCTTTGCATGCGTAAAATGGGGAGCTAAAATGGATAATATCGGGCACTTGAGATCCGGTCCCAGTTTTGCGATTGCCTTCCCTTTCCGAATGGGTTTTACACCAGGCTTTTTCACTCTTGAGCATCCCACCCATGAACAACCTTAAACGAATTTATCCCCGGTTTTTTGGCCAAATCTTTGATTTTGCAAAGAAAACCGCCCTTGAGGCATTCCGGTCAGGCAACCAAAAGATCTCCACCTGTCGCACCATTGGGGATGGCTTGGAATCATTGGAGGACCGACTGGTCCTATCTACCACGATAACCCAAGCTATCGTCAACGACACCAGCAGTAGCTACTGGAGAAACGGAAACTTTTCTTGCTCAGACAATGAAAGCATCACCATTGCCCCGGGTGTCATCCTAAACACTTTTAATGCCACAACCGGCAAAGCCGGCAATATCACCCTGGATGCGCCAAGTATTACCATTAACGATAACGCCCAACTTCTGGCCAATGGATCGAATTCCTCCAGTTCCAATGACGATGGCAATATCACCATTACGGCAAATGACCTAAAAAAAAGCCTCGATTTCAACGCCGCTCTACAATTTCAGGACTTATACAATTTTAAATTATCAGCATCAATCAATGTTGGATCGAACACCAACTTAAGTGGCGCCAACATTAATATAACCGCGGAAAGCGGCAATGCTTTTATTGGAAGCAACATAGCTTCCCTGGCTGTTACACCCCTTGCAAAAATCGCCCTCGAAAAGATACATTATCCAGACTTTTTTAGTCTGCCTTTGGCAATTCAGGTATGGAAACCCACTTCCAGCATTATCCTCAATGGGGCCATCACCGGTTCATCCGAGGTGGCCATCAATAGCACCGCCGATGCCAAAGCCTCGGGAAAAGCTGTTTACATGAGGACGATTTCGGCGACGATTAAGGGAACCAATTTTGATGGCGGGGGCCAGTTTGGTGGCGCCTTAGGCTATTTCCAAACGGACGCCTCCGCAACCATTGACATGACCGGCTCAGCGAACATCCAATCCGCCGGGACGGTCACATTGGGAACCACCGTTGACAATCTGATAAAACTTGAGGCTTTGGC
>CAWUOD010000469.1:0-3336 GCA_963923115.1 uncultured Singulisphaera sp. | reverse complement strand
CACAAGGAGTATCGTCGGCAGCGTCAGATGTGTATAAGAGACAGCTCCAGGACCCCTTGTTTGCCTCGATCCTTTTGGCCCAATACCTTTGTGGGCTTGCGACCATCACCTCCACCTCGAGAATGGCTTTTGCCTTCGCGAGGGACGGCGGGCTTCCCGCTTCCCATTGGTTCAGGAAAATTTCGGTCAACTCCCAGGTGCCCTCCAACGCCGTTTTGGCGGTTTCCTTCGCGTCTATCCTGTTCACGATCTACGCGGAGGTTTACGCCACGATCGCCGCCTCTTGCACCATCCTCCTCTATATTTCCTATGTCCTTCCAACCTTTCTTGGTTTGTTGGCTTATGGCAGGTCCTGGAAAATCATGGGGCCCTGGAATCTCGGGCCGTGGTTTAGACCTCTTGCCACATTGAGCGTTTTGGGCAGTATCGGGCTCCTTGTTATCGGCACGCAACCTCCCTCCGAGGAGGCGGGATATGTGGTCTTTGCTTTTACGGCGGTTCTGGTACTTGGCTGGTTTTCATGGGCAAAATACAGGTTCCCTGGCCCGCCTGTCGATTTGAAAGGCCTTCAGGGGGAATCAACTTGAAACCGGATCCGGATAACGAAAAATCCCTGGAGGCCCGTGTTCGCGCCATGACACCGGCTCGGGTTTTCGCCCCCCGCCATGGCGGGGCCCTATCCACCGTGGATTGGCTTGCCCTTCGGGCGGCCCACGCATCCGCCCGTGATGCCGTGTTTCAGGAAACCAATCCCGCCACCCTATTTGAACATATCCCTACTGACCTCATTCCTTTTGTGGTTGCCAGCCAAGCCAACACACAAACGGATTACCTGCTTCGCCCCGATTTGGGGCGCAAAATCTTCCCGGGGGATCGAAAACGCATTCAGGAGGCGTGTCCCAACGGGGCCGACATCCAGATCCTTTTGGCGGATGGCCTTTCCGCGACCGCCCTTCAAAAACAGGGGCCAAAAATGCTCGAATGCCTGACCTCGCTCGCCCGGGAGGAAGGCTGGAAATTGGGTCGCCCCATTTTTCTTCACCGGGCACGAGTGGGCATCCTTAATGACATTGGCGTGCTTTTGGAGCCCACCGTTTGCGTGTTGCTTATTGGGGAACGCCCGGGATTATCCACCGCCGATAGCCTTTCCGCGTATCTGGCGTACCAACCGAAACCAGGGGACACCGACGCGCGGCGGAATCTTGTCGCCAGCATTTACCATGGTGGCGTCCCGATTTTCGAGGCATCGCGGCGCATCCTTGATCTCGCCCGAAGAATGATATTGGCCCGCCAGAGCGGGGTTGGCATTCGGGAGGAACTCCCCACACTCAACCAATCAGGATTAACCGATGATTCCAATCTCACTTGATGGAAAAATTGCCATAGTCACGGGCGCCAGTCAGGGACTTGGCGAGGCGACCGCGCGAAAACTCCACGCCGCCGGGGCATGGGTTGTCATCAACTATTTTCCCGATCCCGGGAAAAAAAACCTTGCAAAGGCCGAGTCCCTCGCGTGCGAGCTGGGGCGCAATGTCCGGATAGCCGGCGCTGATGTGCGCGACCCTGAGCAGGTCGGCACCATGTTCGCGGAAACCAATCTGGCCTGGAAAGGCGTGGATATTGTCGTCAACAACGCCGCAATCCTTCGTGACAAAACCATCCGAAAGATGTCCGATGAGGATTGGCGGGCGGTGATCGACACCAATCTTACCGGCGTGTTTCATGTTTGCCGAGCCGCGGCGGAAACGCTTGGAGCGGACGGCCGCATCGTCAGCCTTGCCTCCATCGCGGCATCTGTGGGCTTTTTTGGCCAATCCAACTATGCCGCCGCCAAAGCCGGAGTGGAGGCCATGACCCGTGTGCTTTCCCGTGAATTGGCGAAAAAAAGAATCACGGTCAACGCCGTCGCTCCGGGCGTGGTCCTCACGGAAATGGGGAAGAGCATTCCGGATCAGGTCCGTAAAGGGATGTTGGACCAGATTCCCCTGGACCGTTTTGGCGAGCCCGATGATATCGCCAACGCGATTCTTTTTCTTTGTAGTCCCATGGCATCCTACATCACGGGACAAACCCTGCATGTCAATGGGGGCTGGTACGCATGAGCTGCCCACGGGATGGCAAAATGTGCGGCGTCCGGGAGGCGGCGGGACTCATTCGTGATGGACAAACCATCGCGAGCGGTGGATTCATAGGGGCGGCACACCCCGAGGCTCTCACCAAGGCGATAGAAGAGCGTTATCTCGACAACAAAGGTCCTCATAATATTACTTTGGTCTATGGGGCCGGCCAGGGAGATGGCAACTCCAGGGGAATCAATCACCTCGCCCACACCGGCCTGGTAAAGCGGGTCATTGGCGGCCATTGGGGCCTGGCACCCAGAATGGGACGACTTGCCCTGTCGGGCGAAATCGAAGCCTACAACTTTCCCCAGGGTGTGATTTGCCAGCTTTTCCGTGACATCGCCGCAAAACGACCAGGGTGCATCACCCATGTCGGCCTTGACACCTTCATGGATCCCGGGATTCGGGGCGGCAAGCTCAATTCCCGCACCACGGAGGACCTCGTCGAGCGAATCGATCTGGGAGGACGCTCCTGGTTATGGTATAAGGCATTTCCGATCCATGTTGGATTGATTCGGGGCACGGCCGCCGATCCCCTTGGAAATCTGGTGATGGACGAGGAGGCGATTATTGGGGAGGTTTTGCCCATAGCCCAGGCGGCAAGGAACTCTGGCGGTGTCGTGATCGCCCAGGTGGCCAAACTGCTTGATCAACCCGCCGATCCCAAACGGGTGAGGGTTCCCGGAATCCTGATTGACAGGATTGTCCTGGCCCAACCCGGCGACCACGAACAAACCTTCGCCGAAGCCTTGAATTCAGATTATTTTAGTCCTTTTACCTTTGCCCGCCCCAATACGGATGGCCAGCCTGTCTCCCGAATGCCTTTGGACGAAAGGCGAATCATCGCCGCCCGCTCTGCGGACGAAATTCCCCCCGGGGCGATCGTCAATTTGGGGATCGGTATGCCCGAGGGTATCGCGCTTATCGCCGAGGAGCGCGATTTGCTCGACAAGTTCACGCTCACCGTGGAATCCGGGCCGATTGGAGGTCGTCCGGCAGGAGGCCTTTCCTTTGGCGCCTCGGTCCATCCCCATGCGATCATCGATCAACCTTCCCAATTTGATTTTTATGATGGAGGGGGAATCGATTTTGCCGCTTTGGGCGCCGCCCAGATCGACAAGCAAGGCAATGTCAATGTTTCCGCCTTCGGCACCCGCCTTGCGGGAGTTGGCGGTTTTGTCAACATCAGTCAAAACGCCAAGCACCTGGTTTTTTG
>CAWUOD010000468.1:0-3337 GCA_963923115.1 uncultured Singulisphaera sp. | reverse complement strand
ATTTCCGGGCCAGTCATAGGTCGTCATGGCCCGACGGACCGCTTCGGAAATCGAGGTCACATGCTTTCCATGGAGCTGGTTGAATTCCTTCATGAAATGATTGGCCAACAACGGGATGTCCTCCCGCCTTTCACGAAGGGGAGGAATTCGCACCTTGAGGCGATTGAGTCGAAAATAAAGGTCCTGCCGGAATTTGCCATCGGCGACAGCCTGTTCCAGGTCACGGTGAGTGGCAGACACAACCCTCACATTGACCTTGAGGGGGTCGTTCGATCCAATTCTCGTAATTTCGTTATTTTCGAGGACTCTGAGCAATTTGGCTTGTAGAGGGAGGGGCATATCCCCCACCTCATCAAGAAAAAGCGTTCCGCCGTTGGCGTGCTCAAACCGCCCCTTGCGCATTTTTTCCGCGCCTGTGTACGCTCCCGCCTCATGCCCAAACAACTCATCATCCAGAAGGTTTTCGTTGAGCGCGGTGCAATTCATTGCCACAAAAGGTTTGCCGCGACGATTGCTGTTATTGTGAAGTGCTTTTGCGACCAATTCCTTGCCCGTTCCCGTTTCCCCCTGCACGAGGACGGTCGCGTTGGTTGGCGCAATGTGGCGTAATTTGGCAATAAGCTCGTGCATCCTTGGGCTTGAACCGACCACACCCTCGAAACCAAATTTCTCGTCAATCTGGCGCAACAGGTCCCGGTTAACCTGTGCTAGCCGAACTTTTTCCCCTGAGCGCTCGAGCACAGAGCGGAGTTCACCCATGTCGAGAGGTTTGGTCAGGTAGTGGGCGGCACCTTGTTTGATGGCATCAACTGCGGTTCTGACATCGGCATGTCCGGTGATGACAACCACTTCCGCATCGGGGTTGTGGGCCTTTGAGCTCTTGAGAACCGCCAAACCGTCTGTATCACCCAACCGCAAATCGGTGACAACAATATCGAAAGGCTCACCTTCCAGTTTTTTGAAAGCGGCGCTCCCACTATTAACCCGTTCGGTTTCGTAACCAACCCGTTCGAGACTTTCCGCCACCACTTCGGCATGGGCTTTGTCATCATCAACAACGAGAACCCGGATACCTTCGCCAACCCTGGTTTTGGTTTTTTCTGGTGAAATTGCCATGGTGCCCATTCTCCTTCGAGTCATTTTAAGGATCCCCACATGGGTGGCCCGGGTAATCGGAGGAAGTGCGTGGACCAGAAGCCGAGTCACAAGGAAGGCGCCGAAAGGAACAACAGGGAGAATTGGGTGATCTGGCCTTATTTCGGACAAAAAATCAAAAACCACCCAAATTACCAAACCGGCAAAATCCTAAAGGTTCATCCATTTCTTTCCCGATAGGGGATAGATGGCAGTCCGCTTTCCGGGGTTTGGGGATTTGTTGTGATTCGTCCGGGGATTAGCACAGGACAACTGTTGGAGCGGATTCGGGATCTCCGAACCCAAGTAACCGGATTCAGCCAACAAACTTTGCCGTTATCCACCCCGAATCCCAATTTTGGGCCCAGGTTGATTTCCGAACCAGTTGCCAAAGATCCCAAATCCCCATTCCGATCCCCTTATGCCGAATTCTCCGGGGGAAATGATTCTGTCAATCCAACCATGGATTTGGATTTGCCAAAATTCCGTTTGGAGTCTCCAAGCAGAAACTTATCGCCAGGCCAAACCAATGCCGGCGCAAACCCGCCTTCTTGGGCCAAGGCCCGCCTGGTTGAGAACGGACTTGCGCTCACCGGCGAACTGAAAACCTGGCAGATTCGAGCCGAGTCTGGTCAAGTTGACGCATCCACCATCCTTGACCCCGAGGAGTTTAGGGAGGTGGTGCAGGTGGCGGATGCTGTATTGCGTTTGATTCCTGCCTTTCCCGCCGAGCCGGAACTGTTGGAACCACTGGCCCTTGCGCTTGAAACAATTCTTGAGCCTTTAAGGATGAAGATTGCATCCTGGCACCAGGCGGCCAGGGAATACAACGACTTGGCCCAAATGGTCCATGTTTCCAAAACGGCCGCTGATCCCGGGCAACAGTCCGCCCTTGCGGCAACATTGGTCCGCTTTAGCCAGAAAACAGGCCGTTTGGGACTTTGGCTTTTGCCTTGGGACAAAATGGAGCCTGTGCAAAGGATGAGAATGGCCGAGGCATGGCTGGCCTCAACCGAAGCCTTCAAGGGTGGGGTTTGGGCAATGCACGAAGCAGCTTTTGGCGCGCTTCAAGGCAAAGCCCCTCCCATTCCACCCCTTTGGGGATCGTGGTTGGCGGATTTGGAAAAAGGGGAAAAGCCTTCCGGGCCCTGGAGTCTTTGCCAGGCAATGGAAAATGCAACAGGGGAATCCCACCCCCTCGCGGGTGAATGGGTACCGGTGGAACATCCCGGTTTGGGGGATCTGCTCCTTATCGATAGCGGAAATAAAAGACAAACTTGCAGGGCATTAAAGCTGGGTACCGCCAAGTCGACAAATTTATCGGGGACGACAATTGTCCTGGCAAATCAGGATCTGTTTGTAATTCGTGATCTTCCCCACGCAAAACTGCGTTCGGTCCTGGCGAGAATGCTGCTTGGTGGAAGCAGGTCATGAACCAGGGATATCCTGCCCCTGGACCGTCAAACGGCATCCACCGCTCAGCCTGGGCCGATTTGCTCGTGGTTGGTGGACTACTCGTTGTTTACGAGTCTTTGCGCATCCATTTTCTTAAAACTGCCGGAATTCGGGCCTCGGGAGAACTTGATGGCAGACTGAGGGTAATGGGTGAAAACCTGATTCCTGGCGGGGAATGGTTCACCACAGGGCTGATTTTGGCGGCATTGGTTTGGCCTATGGTTCGGGATGCCCAACCCCCTTTTTTTTATTCGCTGCGTGAAATTCCCCGAATCCTTCTGGAAGGATTCGGGATTGCCCTGATTATTTGGGTTGGAGCCCGACTTTGGAGCAGAATGGTTCCCGAACTTGTCGCATTCACCCAGGAAAATGCCGCCAAGGCGGTTTCCCTTTTAGGGGCGGCCATTTATGAGGAAGGTGTGTTTCGTGTCCTTCTCCTTGGGATTCTTTATGCGTTGCTTGTCCGATTTGGCACAGGATATCTGATATCAGGGATCTGTGCAATCATTCTTAGCTCACTGCTCTTTTCCATGGCTCATCACAATGGCCCGCCACAAACCGCCGCGGAGAGGCAGGTTTTTCTATTTCGCGCGGCATCGGGTGTGGTTCTTGGGACCGCATTTTTGCTTCGCGGCGCCGGGACCTCGGTAACCGCGCACGCCCTGTATAACGCAATGGCCGATTTAAGCGCCCCGGGTGGCTAAGAGTCTCTTACCAAAAACCTGTCTCTTATACACATCTGACGCTG
>CAWUOD010000467.1:0-3350 GCA_963923115.1 uncultured Singulisphaera sp. | reverse complement strand
TTTTCCAGATAGCTGGAGAGGTGGAAATCCTCGATAAGCGAATCGTAGCGCTTGGCCACTTCACGACGACCGGCAATCCACTGGTCGAGGTAGGGGAGCTTCACGCGCAGGATCGCCGCCTGGATCGTATCGATGCGGGCATTCCAGCCGATGGTTTTGTGGTAGTACTTCGGATCCATTCCGTGACCGCGAAGGATTTCCATTTTCCGTGCCCAATCGGGATCGTTGGTCACACAGGCGCCTGCGTCGCCCATGCCGCCAAGATTCTTGCTGGGGTAGAAGCTGAGACAGCCGATCGCGCCAAGGCTTCCCGCACGCTTCCCCTGATATTCCGCGCCAAGCGATTGGGCGGCATCTTCGATGATGGGAAGGTCGTGGCGTTCCGCAATGCGCCAGAGCGGCTCCATGTCGGCGCACTGACCATAAAGGTGGACGGCGATGATCGCCTTGGTCCTTTTGGTGATGCGGTTCTCGACCTGGTGCGGGTCGATGTTAAAGCTGACCGGATCGATGTCCGCAAACACGGGGGTTGCCCCGGCGCGAATGACCGAACCGACCGTCGCAAAGAAGGTGTATGGAGGGATGATGACCTCATCGCCCGGCCCAATATCCAGGGCGTGAATGGCAAGACTGAGGGCATCCGTACCCGAGGCGCAACCGATCGCGGAATTCACCCCGCAATACGCCGCCAAGGCGTTTTCCAGCAGTTTTACATCTGGTCCATTGATGAGTTGGCCCGAGGCCAAAACGCGCTCAACCGCCCCGAGAATATCCGTCTCAAGAAGCTGGTAGGATGCGTTGATATTGCAAAGCGGGATAGCACGAGAACCGGCCATGCGTCGACTCCTTGACGCGGTTTTTTCCGGGTCTCCGAATCCATCCGGAGCCCCGACCGAAGGCCGAAAATAAGGTTCTGGTGAAACGGAATCAATAGGGATTCTGGCAGGCCAACCGGGCGGAGAAAAACGGGCCGTTTTGGACCCCCAAAACGAAAAAAACCGGGACAGAACCCGGTTGCAAGGGCGCCCAACACATGAACGCCCGTTCACAAATGTTGCGTCCGGTCTACTTTCTCCGCACCACTTCCAGGTCGAGTTGGCCACGCATCGGTTCCACATGGACCACCTTCACGGTGATCTGGTCCCCAAGCCGATAGCTCTTGCCCGGTCCGGCCAGGGTCTGGGTCTCCTCGTCCAGGTGATAGCGCCCAAAACCTAGCGTCTTCACATGGACCAGCCCTTCGACAGGAATTGTCTCCCCCTGGGCAAAGAAACCATATTCGGCGACGCCCGCGATTCGCGCCGTGAATTCCATCCCCACCTGTCCGGCCATCCAGTCGAGCAGTCTCGACTTGACCAGTTCCCGCTCTGCCTGTTCCGCCCTCCGCTCCATCCGGCTGCAGTGAAAGCCGAGGCTTTCGAGTTCGGTGATGTCCGATTTGGCCGAGCCGGTCCGGGTGATCTTGTCAACAAGTCTGTGCACCACCAGGTCCGGATAGCGACGGATCGGCGAAGTGAAGTGGCAATAGTGCCGGGTCGCCAGGGCAAAGTGCTCGTCCCCCTCGGGCGAATAGACCGCCTGCTTGAGGCTACGCAGCAATCCAAAGTGGATGGCGTGCCGATCGGGAGCCTGGCGCGTCAAATTGAGCAACTCCTGCAAATCGCGTCTTTCAGGCGATGCGGGCGATTTGTGCCCCAGACTCTTGGCAAAGCGCCCAAACGACCGGAGCTTTTCCGGATCGGGAGCGGGGTGATTGCGATGGAGATAGGCGATCTTCATGTCATCGAGTTTTTGCGCGACCACTTCATTGGCCGCAAGCATCAACTCCTCAATGAGTCGGTGACTCCAGTCGTGCTTGCGCCAGTGCGCGCCGGTGACTTTCCCCTGGGCATCCAGGTCGAGATGGGCCTCGCCCAGTTCCAGCTCAAGCGCCCCGCGACGGATCCGTTGGCGATTGAGAATTCCGGCGGCCTCACGCGCCCTCTTGACCAGTTGGTCGATCTCCTCCCCCTGGGAACCTTTCCCTTCGAGGATCTCCTGGGCTTGTTCATAGGCAAGGCGCTTGGTGACCCGGATTACCCCCTTGGCCAGTCGGCTTTGCAGGATCCGGCCCGATTTGTCGATCGAGAAGATCACGCTCTGGACATAGCGGTTCTTCCCCTCCTGGAGACTGGCCAGGTGGTTGCTGATGATCTCCGGAAACATCGGGATTACCAGGCCGGGCAGATAAACACTGGTTGCGCGGCGCCGGGCCTCCTGGTCGAGTTCGCCCCCGACAGGCGCGAAATGCCCGACATCGGCGATATGAACCGCGATGTCGAATCCGCCTGTGGGACGGGTCCTCACATCGACCGCATCATCAAAGTCCTTGGCATCGACCGGGTCGATGGTGATGATCTGATCAAGGGTGAAGTCTTCGCGCCCGTCAAAATTCTTTTCATCAAAGTTCTGGGCGGCTTTGCGCGCCTCTTCGAGGGCCTCTTCGGGAAAGTGATCCGGCAAGCCGTTGGCCCGGATCACCGAGAGCATATCCACGCCTGGATCGCCCCACTTGCCGAGGACTTCGGTGATGACGCCTTCGCCCCGCTGGTCGGCGGTCGGATATTTGACGATCTCGATCACCACCCGGTCGCCAGGCAGCGGATGGCGTGTCGCGGCATCGGCCACCTCGATCGAGCGACCCAATAGCCGCCCATCGACGCGGACAAACCCCCTGGCGCCATTGGCCGATTCGGGCTCGAAATAGGTTCCGACAAAAGTCGACCGGGACCGGTCGAGAATACGCACGACAATGGCCCGGGGCGGAGGCGATCGTCTTCCACGCCGATCGGATCGGGAATCGCGGGAGATACGCCGAACCAGAACCCGGTCGCCTCCTGCGGCATCGAGGGCATCTTCCTCGAAGATCCGCACATCGGGCATGTCGATCCCCGGCTGCGGCTCGGGCCGGACCCAACAGGCCCCGGCGGCGCTGCGGCGGAAGATTCCCACAATATCGCCCCGCGAAGGGGATTTTGCGGCCGGGGAATCCTTGGTCTTTTTCTTTTTGCCCGAGGCCGGGGTCGGGATTTCCAGATCCTTGGGAGTCTCGGGGATCAGGGTTTTGGCTTTTTTCCCCTTTTTCTCCCCGATGGGCGATTCGTCCCGGGGAGCATCGGCAGTTCCAAATGGGGCGCCATCAGGAGTCGGGGAGGATTCGGGGGCTTCCGTGAGCGTGGTCGGTTTCTTCGGCGCCTTATGGGCGGCAAGAATGGTCCCCCGGGGGCCCGAGGCGATCCTTCCGGCGTTGACCAGGTCCTGGAGAAGTTCGCGAAACTCGCCAAACTCCGTCATCGGGATGTCCAGACGGC
>CAWUOD010000466.1:0-3375 GCA_963923115.1 uncultured Singulisphaera sp. | reverse complement strand
GAATCGATCCAATCAGGCGATGTCTTTGCCTCGGGCCGGAAATAATCAGGCCCAACTTTCATTTTTTGGGCCCAATATTGCGAAGGATGGGTGCAACCCACCCCCATCCCGCCAGCGGCCATCATGAGCCCCAATGTGGCCCACCTCCGCCGCCAGTTTCCCGATTTGACCCCGATTCCCGAGGATGCGGCCGGTTTGGGACCGTTTCTGGGATTGGATTCCTGCCAAATCATGCAAAGTTCCAAGGTAGAGACGAATTGCCTTTGCCCCACCGGGGAGCGCAACCCGTATCATCCTTATCGACCGCAAATTCGGCAAAGTTTACCAAAACGGAGTCCAATCGGCCCCAGCCCGGACTCCCCGCCATTCCCAGTCCAATCCTAAGCCTGGGCCGGATGCTCGTAGGGACCACGGTAGGCCCGTCGGAGAAGCTTGTTTGCCTCAGGGTCGCCGACGATCTCTTTTTTAACCGGATCGTAAGAGAGGCTTTTGCCAAGTTTCATCGCCATGTTGGCAAGGATGCAACTGGCGGTCGATATATGCCCCTGTTCAATGTCCGAGACTGGCTTGGACCGTTTGGCGATCGCCCGGAGCAAGTCGCGATGGTGTACCCGCACCGCCGAGGCGACATGTTGCTCCAGATCCTTTTCCGTTTTGTCCTCGGGGTGCTTTTCAAATTCAAAAAGGGGTGTTCCCGAAAGTGTCGCCTTGTTGCGCCCCATGGGAAAAAACTCGTACTTGTTGACGCTAAGCTTCAGGGTGCCTTTTTCGCCATAAATCGTCGCGCCCCAGGGATATTCCGGATCGGCCGGCGCCCCATAGGTCCGGTGTTCCCAAGTGGCGGTCAGATCGCCAAAATCAAACAGTGCCGATTGCGTGTCGGAAATGTTCGCGCGTCCTTGTTTCTGGACAAGGATACCCCCATTGGAGCTGACCGATTTGGGCCAACCCAGATCCAGCATCCAGCGGACCATGTCGAGCATATGCACACACATATCCCCCACGATCCCGTTTCCGTACTCCATGAAAGCCCTCCAACCGCGCGGGTGAACAATACGGTTGTAGGGACGCATGGGCGCCGGGCCTGTCCAAAGGTCATAATCGAGATTTTCCGGAGGGGCAATATCCGGAGCGTTGTCATTGTTACGCATGTGGTAATAACAATAGAGGTCAACATGCCCGATCTTGCCCAGGAGACCGGGCTTGATGACTTTATCCCGCGCATCGATCAGGTGCGGGGTGCTTCGTCTTTGCATTCCCACCTGCACAACCCGTCCAAGCTGGCGGGCCCTGGACAAAATCGCCTCACCCTCGGCGATGTCGGTGCTGATCGGCTTTTGCAGGTAAAGGTCGGCACCCGCTTCCATCGCCGCGATGGCATGAAGGGCGTGCCAATGATCAGGCGAACCTATCAGGACCAGATCGAGATCTTTTTCCCCAAGCATTTTGCGGTAATCCGCATAGGTCCTGGGTTTCTTTCCCGATTTTTGACGCCCCTGGACAATGTCGGCGGCATCGGCCAACATCCTTTTGTCCGGATCGCAAAGGGAAACGACCTCCACTGGGGCGACCTGAATCAGCCTCAAAAGGTCGATTTTCCCGTACCAGCCCGAACCGATAAGACCCACGCGCATTTTGCGATCGGCAAACTCGTCTCCAAAAAGACTGGAGGCGGCGAGCCCGGCGGCACCAGCGGCGAAGAAAGTACGACGATTCATCATCATTGAATCTCCAAAAAAGATTTCCGCAGTAGCACTTATTTGCCTTCGTTTTTGCTCATCAGATAACCCAAAAGATCAACCAGCTCCCGGGGCGAGAATCGCTCCAACTGGCCTTCGGGCATAAGGGACTGGTTGGTTACCCTGCGGCTTTCCAAATCCGCCGGATCAATCGTGAGGGTTTCGGTGGTTGTACGGACCGTGAGGGCCTTGGCGGTTTCCACCTGGATTGCTCCGGAAATAACCCGGCCATTTTTGAGTTCAAGCACCTCGAGCTTGAATTCCTTGGGAACAATCGCCGAAGGGTCCACCAGATTTTCCGCCCAGTAATCAAGGCTCTGGCGTTGGCCACCGGTCAGATCGGGGCCCACCGCCGCTCCCTTGCCAAAAAGCTTGTGGCATGCGCCACAACTTTGCTCATAAACCTTTTCGCCTCTGGCGCGATTGGATTGCGTCAGGTCCAAAGCAGCAAGTTTGGTTTTCCAGTCGGCCAACCGCTTGACCTTGTCCTGGGTCGAGGGACGAATCGATCCCCAGGCTTTTTCAATGCGGGCCCCATAAGGGTTGCCGGGCAGTGAGGCGATCTGCCGGGCGATATGCACCGGAATATCCCCGGATGGAATCTTTTCCGCCTCAAGCGCATCGAGCAGCTTTCCGGTCCATGCTGATCGCTCCACCAACAATTCCAGCGCCTGTTGGCGCTCGATCACCTCAAGATTTTTCCAGGCCGAGAGGATTTCCGCGGGAAGGGTCTCGTCCCTGAAACGGGCACGAGTGACCCACGAAGAAAGGCGAAGTTGGGGATTTTTGCCCATCTCCACAAGCCAGGTCATGCTCTCGTTCGATGGGTTGACCCGGGGCTGGGCAAGGATCTCCTGACGAAGCGCCAAAGGCAAATTGCCGTTTTCCACAATCGCGCGGGTCAGGTCCCACGCCTTGGGTGTCTTTGTCAATTGGGCCAGCTTGGCCACTTCGGCAAGCGAGGCGGGTTCGGTGTTCTTTTGGTAATGGCTGATCACCGCATCGACCGTTTCAAGGGGAGGCAGCGGCGTTCCCGGTTGTCCCAGGCTTTCGTTGAGCCCCAAAAGGAACGCTGCACCCGTCCCATTTGCAATTTCACCCGAGAGGAGCTTGCCCAAAAGCCAATTCGAACCCGTTTGGCCAGAGGCAAAATCCTTGACCAACGCCACGCGCCTTGCCGCATATTGCACAAGAAGCGGATCTTTTGATGTACCGATCACTCTTGCGGCCACATCGGCGGATTTGGCGACCGAGGGTTCAATCGCATACCAGAGCATAAGCCTGGTTGCTTGTTGGGTGAACACGGGACCGGCCAAAAGGGCCAGCGCCGCCTGGGATTGGGCCTCGCCTTTCATTCCCGTTGCGGTGCTGACAAGAACACCGCGCACCCAGGGATCGGTTTCGCTTTGGGCTCCACGAATCACCAGGGAAGCCAGATTCATTTCTCCCGCGAGCCGATAAACCCAACCGCGCAAACGGGATTTGCCTTGGGCCTGAATGGCATTTTCCAATGTTGCCTGATCCAGTTTGCCAATCGCATAAAGGGTCCAAAGGCTACGGACACTTCCAAGCTCGGTGGGATGCTCCCCCTTGAGAGCCACGATAGCTTCATCGGAAATGGCTCCCCTGGTCGCCC
>CAWUOD010000465.1:0-3378 GCA_963923115.1 uncultured Singulisphaera sp. | reverse complement strand
TAAAAGAGATGGCGATCCCATCCTGCCGGGCGATCCTATCGCCGTTATCAAAGGTCCGATGCGGGGACTCCTTCTGGGGGAGCGCACCGCCCTGAATTTCCTGCAAAGGCTGTCAGGGATTGCCTCATGGACCGCCACCCATGCGGAACTCATCGCGGATCTGCCAGTCGTTTTGCTCGATACCCGAAAGACGACACCTGGTTGGCGCTACCTGGAAAAATTTGCGGTTCGCATGGGCAAGGCGACCAACCATCGCATGAGCTTGGCCGATGGAATCCTGGTCAAAGACAATCACCTCGCCGCCATCGCTGGAAAAGACCGGGCGGATGCTGGCAGGGCGGCCGAAGGCGCCCGCCTCGCCCGGCAATTTTCCCTCGCCAATGGAAATTTATCCGTGGAAATTGAGGTGGATGGAATAGACCAACTGGCGACAGTCCTGTTGGAAAGTCCCGATATCATCCTCCTGGACAACTTTTCGACCGGGCAACTCAGGGAAGCGGTCCTTCTTCGAAACAAAGTGGCCCCTGGGGTTCTTCTGGAAGCCTCCGGTGGCATTCGTCTGGAAAATCTTCGGGAGGTCGCTCTGACCGGTGTCGACCGGATTAGTGTTGGCGGATTGATTCACCAGGCCCGCTCCATCGACCTGGCACTGGATTACTGTTCAGCTGGGGAACTCCCCGGATCATGAGCCTCCAACCCTCATTGGTTGCGGTGTACGACCGTTTCAGGCCGGACCGGATTCGACAGCGTACAGGCGCAAAAATTTTTACCTCCGTCTGGGAATACCAGACAATCCCGAGCACCTCCACAATCGCCCAGGAACTTGCCTTGGCAGAGCCTGGCGGATTTCATGTGGTCAGCGCCTTGGAGCAAACGCAAGGAAGGGGTCAACATGGTCGCTCATGGGCCTCGGCAAAAGGTCACGGACTTTTGATAAGCCTGGTCATGCCCAAGGATCGCCCCTGGTCCCGGCCAAGCGTTTGGTGCGCCTGGTGCGCGACGGCGCTGGCGGATCTGGTCCACCACCATACCTCGTTAGCCCCCCAAATCAAATGGCCCAACGACATCCTCATCCAGGGAAGAAAGGTCGCTGGAATTCTTGTCGAACAATCGGCGGCGGTGGTGGCGGGAATCGGCCTGAATGTTTTGCCCCTTCCCCTGTCCGTTGATCAGCCTTTGTGGGCCAACGCTTGCGCGCTGGGTGACTTCGCGACCCCGCCGCCCCTGTTGGAGGAGGTTGCGGAGGGTCTTCTTGATCGCCTTGAAACGGCTTGGATAATGATGGAATCGGGGAATTTTCACGATTTGGAGATCCATTTTTCCCGCGGGCTTGGAGTGGAGGGTCGTAGGGCCATCCTCGAAACCGCAAGGGAAAACCTCGCCGGACGCATTCGTTCCATTCGACTTGGGGAGCTTTGTTTTGAGATGGAGAGTGGGGCGATGCGAACATTCACCCCGGAGGAAATCCTTCACATTCATCCCGTTCACGAGGACTGTTAGCCTTGGATTTTCTTGACCTCAGTTATCCTGATTTGGACCACAACCTGGCGGTCGACGAAGCGCTACTCCTCGAGGCGGAAGAGGGATTGCGGGGGGAAATCCTCCGTTTTTGGGAAATGCCCACACTTGGGGTGGTTGTTGGATCGGGAGGAAAGGTGGCCGAGGAAGTCGACCTGGCTGTCTGCGAAGCCAAAAACATTCCCGTCAGGCGCAGATCCAGCGGAGGCGGCACGGTCGTGCTGGGTCCGGGGTGCCTTTGTTATTCCCTGGTTTTATCCCAGGAACAACGCCCCTACCTGAACGGTATCAACGATTCCTATGCCTGGATATTGGGTCGTTTGGCGGAAGCCCTCGAAGACATCTGTCCGGCCCAATGGAAAGGCTCTAGCGATCTGGAAACAGGTGGCCTGAAATTTTCGGGTAACGCCCAACAACGAAAACGATCCTGTTTTCTGCACCATGGGACACTGCTCTATGATTTCCCGCTAACATCGATCGGCCAGCTGCTCCCACACCCTCCCCGCGAACCGGAATATCGCTCGGGGCGCTCCCATGATTCCTTTGTGAGAAATCTGCCGGCCACCCGAAATCTATTGGTGGAAAGGGCCAGAAATGGATTTGCCGCATGGGAGACAGGGGCACCTCCCAACCCCGAGCGAATAGGGGCCCTGATTCTCGAAAGATATTCGCAAAATTCATGGAACCACCGCCGTTAGGTATTTCTAATCATTTTCCTGGCAAGAAGCGTGGTAGAAAAATTCACAAAAAATTCATTTGCGACTTGGCATCCGTCGATGCCTAAGTTAGATTGGTATTACCTCTCGGGCCCCTTTTTGGGCAAATGCATCTCGGGGCCCTTTGGGCTTATTTCTTACTTATTTG
This sequence comes from uncultured Singulisphaera sp., assembly GCA_963923115.1. Lineage (GTDB taxonomy): Bacteria > Planctomycetota > Planctomycetia > Gemmatales > Gemmataceae > SYLG01. The sequence continues at coordinate 996 of CAWUOD010000465.1, read as the reverse complement.
TAATTAAGCTGTATTTGGAGGTATGTTTTTATGTCTCATTCCAGTTCGCGACGATCGGGGTTTACGCTCATTGAGCTTTTGGTGGTTATCGCCATCATTGCCGTTCTTATTGGGCTGTTGTTGCCCGCCGTTCAAAAGGTGCGCGAAGCGGCCAACCGCATGCAATGCACCAACAACCTCAAGCAGATGGGTCTTGCGATGCATGCCCATCACGACACCAAAAGCGCCTTTCCCGCAGGCGTCACCATTGGCAAAAGCCAAACCAGCGGCGCTGGCTGGTGGGGCGGTGGTGTGAATCCCCCCCGATTTGACAATCCACCAAACGGTTGGGCGAACGCCACAACCACTTATCCTGCCGATGGGTATTGGGGTTACCAAATCCGTCTGGCTCCCTACCTCGAAATGGAAAACCTCTCCAAAGCGGCAACCAGCGCTTACAACAACTGGCCTTGGTGGACCTTCCTCCCCGGCCGCACCGATGGCGCCGGAACCGTTGTGGGCCAAAAGTACAAAGTTTTCTCCTGTCCTTCCGATCCCCGTGGATCTTTGGCCTGGTCGGAACCAGGAACCAACAACCTCCATGCGCTCACAAGCTATATGGGTGTTGTCGGTCGTGACCACTTCAAGGAAACCCTTGCCGGAACGGGCAACCCGACCGCATCGGCTGCCAAACTTCCCGGCCAGGACGGTATCCTCTATGTGAACTCCAAGGTACGCATGGCGGACATCCTTGACGGCAACTCCAACACCGTGATGATTGGCGAGCGCCCACCCGCCCAAAGCCTCGAATATGGCTGGCAGTGGGTTGCCTGGGGATACGAAGGTTTTGGCTTCGGCGAAGGCGACATGCTCCTCGGAGTCAGGTCCCGTACCACCGGTATCAACTCCACTCCTGGAATTTACCGCTCCGGAGACATCTCCAAGGACATTGATTACGACCACTACTGGAGCTTGCATCCACAGGGCGCCATGTGGGCGATGGCTGATGGATCTGTC
>CAWUOD010000464.1:0-3380 GCA_963923115.1 uncultured Singulisphaera sp. | reverse complement strand
CATATCCGGGGAAGCCATCTCAGCATGGGAGAGGACGCGCCACGCGGATTTCCCGGTGTGCTGGCCATGGGTTCAAAGTCCCCCCTCCCCAAAGACCAGAGTGGTCGGCTTCAGCTCGCCAAGTGGATCACCCAGCCAAATCATCCCCTGACCGCCAGGGTTATGGCCAACAGGATTTGGCAGGGGCATTTTGGTCAGGGAATCGTCCGTTCGGTGGACAACTTTGGCAATCTGGGTGAGCCTCCATCGGATCCGGATTTGCTGGATTGGCTGGCGGCGAAATTTGTCCAATCGGGTTGGTCGATCAAGGCGATGCACAGGCTAATCATGTCGTCTGCCGCCTATCAGCAATCGGCCAAATACGATGGGGAATCCTTCCGCAAGGATCCAGACAACCGAACACTTTGGCGCTTTGATCGTCGTCGTCTCGACGCTGAGGAGTTTCGTGATGCCATGCTCCATGTCGCGGGGACACTGGATCCGAGCGCTGGTGGAAGTTTGCTTACCATTCCCGATCGCCAATATGTCACAAGCACCGCGAGTAACGCCTATGACAGCAATAGGGCCCCAAGGCGATCGGTCTATCTGCCTGTGGTTCGAAGCGCCCTTTTCGAATTTTTCCAGGTTTATGATTTCGCGGACCCGAGTGCCCTCAAGGGGGAGCGGATCTCCACCGTGATTCCCACCCAGGCGCTCTTTTTGCTCAACGGCAAACTTTTGGATGAGGCGGCCAAATCGCTCGCCAACCGGATCCGGCCCAAGTCCGGAAACAAGAACCCCAATCAGTCAAAGGAAGCGGAAATGGCCGCTCTTGAGCGGATATACGCCCTGACTCTTGGCAGGTCTCCCAATGCAATGGAAATCGTGGAAATTGCAAAGTTTCTGGAAAACCATCCGGGTGATCCCTGGCATGGTCTGGCCCGGGCGCTCCTTTCCTCCAACGAATTTCTCTATCTGGACTAGCGGGGTCTTGCATGAATGACTTTGACCGGACCAGGGCCCGACTATTTGGTCGCAGGGATCTTCTCGCATCGGCCGCTTGTGGATTTGGATGGCTCGCGGGGAAAAGCCTGCTTGCGTCGCCTGAATCGGTTGGAAAGAGTCCGCTCCCCCTTCCCCACCATCCGGCCAAGGCCAAAAGGGTGATTTTCCTGTTTATGCATGGGGGGCCAAGCCCCATGGACACCTTTGATTACAAGCCCATTCTCAACAGGGACACCGGCAAAGCCTGTCCCCTTCCCAAGCCCCGTGTGGTTTCGGCGGAGACGGGAAACCTGCTTGGATCACCTTTTTCCTTTTCGCAAAAAGGACAATGTGGCGCATGGGTAAGCGAGCTGTTTCCCCATATTGGTCACATTGCGGATGATCTTTGTTTTTTACATGGGATGCACGGATCCAACAGCCGCCACGGGGGCGCGCTTTTGGAGTTGCACACCGGGTCGGACACCTTTATCCGGCCAAGCATCGGATCCTGGGTCAGTTATGGGCTTGGCTCTGAGTGTCGGGATCTTCCCGCTTTCATCACTCTGGCTCCCACATTGACGCATGGCGGAGTGAACAATCAGTCAAGCGCGTTTCTGCCCGCGGTCCATCAGGGAGTCCCGATCGGTTCGGCGGCCATTCCCGCGGACAAGGCCCGGATCCCTTTCATAGAAGGCGGTCCCGGTCGCGAGGCCCAGCGCGCCCAGATTGACCTCGTCAATCGCCTGAACACCATGCATATGAATGCGGCCGGTCCGGATTCGCGCCTGGAGGCGCAGATTGCCTCCATGGAAATGGCGTTCCGGATGCAGGCAACGGCTCCAATTGTTCAAAATCTCGACCAGGAAACCAAAGCGACCCGGGAGGCGTATGGCCTTAACGATCCCACCACGCAGAATTATGGCAAGCTTTGTCTGATGGCTCGGCGGTTCATCGAATCAGGTGTCAGATTTGTCCAGGTGACTCATAGCTACAAATGGGATCAACATTCGAATCTGAAAGGGGACCTGACCCGCAATTGCAAAGAGGTGGATCAGCCTATTGCCGCCCTGATCTCCGATCTCAAGGCCAGGGGGCTTTTGGAGGACACGCTTGTTTGGTGGGGAGGGGAATTTGGCCGCACACCTGTTGCCCAGGGTGGGGATGGCCGGGACCATAACCCTCATGGTTTCACCCATTTCCTTGCCGGGGCGGGGGTCAAACCGGGTTTTCGTTACGGAGCAACGGATGACTATGGCTATTACGCGGTGGATGGCAAGGTCCACTTCCACGATCTTCATGCAACAATTCTTCATCTTTTGGGATTTGAACACACGCGTTTGACCTACCGCCATGCGGGGCGGGATTTTCGTCTGACCGATGTGAAGGGTGAGCTTGTCAAGCCGATTCTCGCATAGCATCCGAACCCCAAATCCCTATCAGTGTTCGTTTTCACCCAGGGGGAGAAACCATCGTGTGTTTCGCCCGGGATTTTCATCCCATAATTTGAGGGTGACCCGGTGTTGGAGGCCAATGTAATATATGCTGTTGATTCGCAGAAAAAATGAGTCCAGGGGAGAAGGGGAATGACAGGCCCGCAGGTGATACTGGGTCTCAAAGTGGCGGTGTTGCTGGTCACATTGCTGCTTTTCGCGAGCATGATTGCTTTGGCCAAGGGGAAAATCGCCCTTCATGGGCGGATCAATCTTGCTTTCTTTGTTTTGACTCTCGCGGCACTTTTTGTGTTCGAGGGGATCATCCGAATGTGGAATCCGGAGGTTTTTGAGTACATCAAAAGCAAACCCGAACTCCTTCAAAGTTTGCGGATACATCTGGGTTTTTCGGTCCCCTCGGCGCTATTGATGCCCCTCATGCTCTGGTCGGGCCTCAAGCATAATCGGTCGGCGCATATCGGAATGGGTATGGTGTTCCTTGTTCTTTGGGCGGGAACTTTCGTCACGGGGATATTCTTTTTGCCGCATAACTAGTCGCGGCACCATCCCGGATTTTGTGTCAAAAGCGAGGTCAATGAGCGGTTTTATTCAGGATTCTGGCGCACCAAGATCGGGGGGGGATTCCTCCGTCCGGGGGGAGGCGCAAGTCGAGGAAATTGAAGGCAATTGGGATCTATTTACAAGAAAGTATGGAAATTCCGGCCAATTCTCCCAGGAGGACACGCCCCCGCCCCCGCTGCGTCTTCTTGAGGGGGCCCTTTTTTGCTCCCCAAGACCCTTGGGAAGTCTGGTCATGGGCCGGCTTTTTCCCGGATGGCGCACAAGCGATATTGATGGGCTTGTCGGAGACCTGAATGACCGTTTTCGCCAAATTGGGCGACCTTGCAGGGCCGTCAGGGAGCCGGGCGGGTGGGTTTTGAAGCTTATGGCTGGTTCTCTCCCGGAGAGGATTAGCGCGCCCATCGC
>CAWUOD010000463.1:0-3390 GCA_963923115.1 uncultured Singulisphaera sp. | reverse complement strand
AAATTTCTCCCATAAAAATCCCGAATTTTTTCCGGTTCACGGACAAAATCAAGGGCATCACGGGCACGATCCGAAGTTAACAGGGAAAGTGCTTTTTGCTGACTGGTGGAAAAAGAAGCAGGAAAACCCTTTTCCAATTGTCCTTTGAGAGAATCAAATTGCCCGAGCAAGGATTCCCGCGAAACGATACGGGATTCGGGAACCTCAGCCGGGCTCACCAAACCTTCAATTTGAAAAGTAAGCTCCGCATCGGAACAATTTCTCCAATAGGGATTGTCTTCAGGACTTTTTTTATCAACGGATGTGGTAAGTGGGCTGTAGGCTTTTCCCAGCCAACCGGGATGCTCCCCGGGACGGCGATATTGGCCCGCTTCCTGAAGTCGCCCCAAACTGTTGGGAATCACAAAATAGTTGGGGATTCCCCGGGAATTTCCAAGTTTTCCTTTTTGTCCCATGCAATCCACAACAGATCCCATCGAAGGCCAATCGTTTGGTGTAGGAGCGAATCCGCCACCAATGGGCACATGCCATCTTCGGCCTGTCTGCAAGTAATGGCCGGCACCGGAATGATCGTTGTAGGTGTGGGTCATCGTTTTAAGAATGGAATATTTATCAGAAATGTTTGCCAATTTGGGCAAATGTTCACAGATACGCAAACCGGGAGTCCGGGATCCAATAGGGAGAAAAGGGCCCCGAATTTTGTCTGGAGCATCAGGTTTCAAATCAAAGGTTTCCAATTGGCTGGGACCACCAAAAAGAAACACAAAAATTACAGATTCTGCTTTTGGGGAAGAGCGAAAATTTCCTTTGGCTCTAGCCCCTTGGGGTATCATTGCTTCTGTAATCATTGCCTGGGTCAATCCAAGCAAACCACCACCCGCCCGTAAAAAAGTCCGCCGGGAAACGGTGTCCGAATTCCGGGTAGCGCCAGGCAAACCAACCATGGCCAAAGGTTCCAAGGTTTCGAAAGCGGGTTGAGAAGCAAAATCCAAATAGGAAGGCAATGTAAGGTTACCCGCAAAGAGCACCCAAGTCCAGCAACCTAAGGCATTTTGGGCGATTGTGAGGCTGCTTTCCGGAGCAAATCGAGACTGGCTTCAACAAGAATTTCCCCGGCCCCTGGCTGGGTAATGGAATTAACCACCTCATATCCCCCTTGGGAATATGCACCCCGCGTGGGAATGTAGGCCGTTTCGACGACATTGGAAAGTTCAAAAATCATGGTAGTCCTGAAGGGGGATCCGGCTTTGATGGCCAAGCCATGCTCCACAAAAACCTCACCAGGCAAACAAACGATTGCCAAATCCCTTCCGAATGCGAAAACCTGAACTTCCACAGGTAGTTTTTTTCCCACTCCAGCGAATTTCTTACTCCTTCCCCAACCCAATTTGGAGTTTCTTGGGTCATTGGGGTTTTCAAACTGATTCATGATCAGGATTTTGTATGCGGCAACATGATCCAGAAAATCCACTTTTCCTTTGGCATCGACCAATTCCAACACTTTCAAAGCCCGGTCCACCTCCCCCTGATCCAGGCTTCGAAGGGGTAGCTCCACCAACTTTTGGACAACCCGAAATTGGGGTTGGAGAATCGTCGAAAGTGAGGGGAGGTTTTTGACAAGGGTTTCGGAAAGGGCCCTGCCAATCGCAGGGGTTTTATTTACCGGCTCACCGAATGGATTGACATGATTGATATTGCCACAACAACCAAGACCAAAAAGGGAAATGGTTTCAGAGCCCAAGGCTTCCCTGGAAGCTTTTTCCAAAAAGTAGGGAAAGTCCCCGCTCCATTCCAAACCACCAACCGTATCAAGGTGTAGTGCAAAATTGGATATAAGCCCAATTGCCTTTTGGTTGACCGAATCCGAGAATCGAACCAACCCGATTTCCGGATCAATTGGGCCGGCGGCCTTGACAACTTCGGGATTTTTGAGATTCATCCATGTTTTAACGGACCCATCCCGCATAACAAATCGGCGATGGAATGAAACCGGTTCTTTCTGAATACCGGTTCCTGATTCGACCTTCACGGGTTTTAAATTATCTTTTGCTTTAAGTGCGGCAGAGACAATAGCTCCAGTCATTTTTTCGGCATGTCTTGGTTTACCAACCGGAAAAGGGGATTGGGTAACCCAACTGTGTATGTCACGCGAATAATCAGGCGCGGTATGGGAATGGGTCCCAGTTAAGGCAATATTTTCAAAAGGAATTCCAGTCTTTTGGGAAACCGATTTACGGACAAAATCGGACAGGTCTCCGGAAATCCCGGTCAGATCACAAACGATTATCACCCCTAATGTGGTCCCCTGCCGAAAAACAACAGCTTTGGCTTTAAGAGGATCTTTTTTACCTGTTGCCAACCTTTCATGGTAATACCCCGCCATTGGGTACCCCGAGGGCGGGGTTATTTCCACCTCGGCCATTCCCGCCTCCAGGGGGAAAACCGGGGATGGCAGGGAGGGGGACTGACCAAAAAAGGAAAAGCAAATCACGATTGCAACGACAGAATTCATGTTTAACATCCCGGATGAGCAAGGCAATCGACTTAACAGAAAAGCAATACCCGTTTATTGGAAAACGGGTTTGCCATTCGGGTATTACACTTAATTGGGTTCCAGAAAACCTTAAATGATCGTGTTGTCGGGTATAATTGCACCCTTGGGAATTACCACAATACCATCACGAATAGCATGGTTTGTCCCCTCATGGTTCTCATGACGGGCATCGTTAGTGATCCTGACATTTTTGCCTATTCGGGCATCCTTGTCGATTATTGCGTTATGAACAATTGAACCCGCCCCAATTCCCAATGGGGGAATTCCAGCGGCACTATTGGTTTCAATTTCCTCGGTTTTCTCGTAACGATCGGCGCCCATGATCACTGTATTTTTGAGTGAGACACCGCTCCCAATTCGCGAGCGAACACCAACCACACAATTTTCCAACCTTGAACCCTCATCAATAACACAGCCATCACTCACCAAGGCATGTTTCAGGTCCGCCTTGATGATACGGGAGGCGGGCAGAAAACGCATTCGTGTGTAAATAACCCCATCAGGGCTATGAAAATCAAATGGAGGGTTTTCCCCGGCAAGCGCCATATGGGAGTCGTGGTAGGCCTTTACTGTACCCAGGTCCTCCCAATACCCATCAAATAGGTAAGCCTGCACATTGTGGGTTTTGATTGATCTTGGGAAGATTTCCTTTCCAAAATCGGTGACTGTTGGATCGGCGTTTAGCAATTCCAGTAGTGTTTCCCTCTTGAAAAGGTAGATTCCCATACTTGCCAGAAAATTGCGGCCTTTTGGATCGACCCCATGTGCTTTGATCTGTTCCGCCGGAATTTCAAAAGCGGCGATGTCCTCGGGCTTTTTGGGTTTTTCTACAAAAC
>CAWUOD010000462.1:0-3390 GCA_963923115.1 uncultured Singulisphaera sp. | reverse complement strand
GATGATCGCGTCCACTTCACGGATATGGCTGAGAAATTTGTTCCCCAGCCCCTCCCCTTCGCTGGCCCCTTTCACGATACCGGCAATATCCACAAGAGTCAGGGCGGAAGGAATGATCTTTTGGGGCACGATATACTTGGTGATCCGACTTAGCCTGGGATCAGGCACCGGAACGATACCTTCATTGGGCTCGATCGTGCAAAATGGATAGTTGGCGGCCTGGGCTCCCTTCGAGCTTGTCAGGGCGTTGAAAAGGGTGCTCTTTCCGACATTGGGTAATCCGACAATCCCGGCTTTCATAATCCCGATACCACCTGGTTTTTCTTGTTTCCAAACGCCTTTGTAGGGGCCAAGCGACCCATGAATCCGGTTATGCCCGGACTACGACCCAACAGCAATTCTATGGCACCCGGGAACGCTTTTCCCGGAATATCCCGGGGTTATCCGTCCCAACCGGATAGAGACCCTATTTTTTTGGAGGTGGCGGAGGCGGCTTCTTGCCTGTTGGCTTCACGGGTTCCGAATCGCCGAGCATTTTGGCCAACTCCGCCAAATGGATATCCCGGGGCAACATCCCCTGATTCAAATCATCCAGGTCAAAATCATTTAATAGGCCTTCATCCTCGGTGAGTGGTGGATCCGCATCCCCGGCCAACGGAATGGGTTCCAGATCCAAAGCGTTATCGGGAGTTGGTTTGGGTTCCTCAAAAAGCTCCAGGTGGTCTGAGCCTGGCAAATCGGCCAAAGGAATGGGCGCCTCATCGAAAAAGTCCATTTCCCCCGGCCCGACAGGAATTGCATGGGGCTCTGTCATCGGCACTTCATCGATGATGGCCGCGACCGGGATTTCCTCGGTGGTGGATCCCCCTCCCCCGACCGAGGCCCGTTGTGGGGCGCCGGGCGGAGGATATCCCGAATCCTTTCGCATCCCTGAAAGGCGCTTGAGGACCTTTGGCTCCATTCGGTAATGAACCCGGAAAGAAATACTGCCAAAATTGAGATCATCACCCGGAAGCAGGGCAATCGGGCTTAAAACAGCGATTTGGTTGATGAAGGTTCCGTTGGTGCTCCCCATGTCCTCGATGAGGTAATAGCCCCCTTCCACCTTTTGCCAGGTGATCAGGGCATGGGAACGGGAAACCTGCGAGGATGGTATCCGGATTTTGCTGCCCGTGGCACGCCCCACAACAAGGCGCTCGCCACGAACCCTGCTCATGTGACCAGATTGATTGCCTGTCAGAAGTGTGAGGATCAATTCCATTTGTGGCACCTGATTAAATTCTACCAAAAAAAAGAGCGGAGGAAAACTCCCCCGCCCTTGTTGGTTATTCTTGGTTGATTATTCTTGCCGGACTGACATTAGTTGTCACCGGGAATCACAGAGCTGTTGACCACAGGCGCGCCAAGAGGCTTGCCATTGTCAACCGTGTTGTAGCGAACCTGCATGCCACGACCGTTGGGGGAGGCGACCACCTGGGCCGTCACATCCATCGCGTTCTTCATGAAGGAGTTCACACGGGTTTGGTACATCACCTGGCTGTCCGCGCTTCCCTTGTCGGAGCGAGGAGCCTCAGGGCGGGCCATCTCGGCGCCAGGCCCGCCAACCGATGTCCGAATCGCGCCGGTTCCAGTGATGGCGGGGTCGGCGATATTTCGGAGACGGTCCTGCACCTTCGAGGCAAGCTCGGTTTTGTTGATGGTCTTTTTGACCTGTTCCGGAGGAGCGACAAAAGCGAACTCGGAACGACGGCCAGCCTCAAGTTTCACCTTGACCGGTTTCGCATTCCTGAGGTCGATTTGCATCACCTCTTCGAACTGTTCCGGAGTACCCTGATTGCGAATGATTCGCAGTTGGGCTTTTTCGCCAAGGGTTTTGCCCCAGACGGTGTCGATCCGGATTTCGTATTCACCGGCGAAGCCTTCGGAAGCCACATAGCTTTCGTTGCCTTTGGCGAGGATGTCGTTGCCAACATGGACGCCACCACCGATCGTTTGCTTTTGGAGGGTCGAACAGACGCTTCCGGTTGGTTCCTTGACGCGAAGGTCGAGGTCCGCCTCACCCTGCCAGGCAAGGTGGACAACCAGATCACGGCGAGCCGCGGTTCCAAGAGTTTCCTTGAGACGCTTGGCCGCTTCGGGATCGCGGGGTTCGAGGCGACGGGCCATGCCGGCGAGCTGGGCCTTGGCGCGGTCGTGGACCTTTTCGTTGTTGTCAGCCCAATCCTTGGAAAGGATCCGGCTTGCGGCCCAGGAGAGCAGCTCGGGCTTGTTGGCCAACTCGGCATATGCCAGGGTGTCAACAAGAGGTTCCGCGTTGACAGGATCAAGGATCGAAGCCTGGCGGGCAAACGCCATCGCGCGATCGTAGTTCTTGGATGCCGCCATTCCCTTTGCCGCCCGGACAAATCCCTTGGAGTCGAGGGGTTCAAGGTCAGCCACGGCTACCTCGGCCTTTTCGATTTCTTCCGGTGAAGCGCCCGATTCGCGCAGGGCCACGGTGAGCGCCTCGTAAACCCAAGGCTTGACAACCACACCCTGGCGGAGGTTGGCCTTGAGAAATTCGGCCGCGTGTTCCCAGTGACCGTTGACTCCGAGCCAGTGGGCGGTCGCCATGACCAGGGCGGGATTGGCCTCACCTTGCTCAAGTGCTTCCTGCCATACAACCCGGGGATCACCCATGCCACCCTTGTTATCCTTGGCCGCGGCCACCGCTTCAGCGGCGTTTGCGGGTTTGGCTTTTTCGCCTGGTTTCACATTGGCGGCAATTGCGCGGTTGTCACCGGGCTTGGCCACCATGTTCGGATTGGGATTGTTCGCCGCATTAAAGGTGAACGGAGGTGTAAAGCGCCCCGTGTGCGTGCGGCTGGTGTTTCGCACGATCAAGGCAAATGTCGGAGGATAGGGCCCAAGGGTACCGCCATTCTCGCTGAAGGTTCCATCCGGGCTTCCGGGATTGGTTTGCGAGAACATGCTACCGGTGGGATCTGTTGGCATGACCCCTGGCATCGGAGGCTGGTAGGTCCAATCCTTCGAGGTGCCGATCATGTAGCGGATAGTGTAGATGAGGGACTGGTAATCAGGTCCACCCTGGAACCCGATGGAACCGGAGACGCCGCCCATGCCGAATCCCTGCATGTTGCCGCCGCCCATTCCACCCATGCCCATCATGCCGCCGCCCATACCTTGCATACCACCGCCCATGCCCATCATGCCGCCGCCCATGCCCATCATGCCGCCGGCGATACCGCCGCCGCCCATGCCTGCCATGCCGGCTATACCACCAAGTCCACCAAGGCCGGCGATGCCGCCGCCCATACCCATCATTCCCATGCCGCCCATGCCGCCCATGCCGGCCATGCCCATGCCGCCCATACCACCCATGCCCATGTT
>CAWUOD010000461.1:0-3391 GCA_963923115.1 uncultured Singulisphaera sp. | reverse complement strand
GAATTGGTTGGGAGGATGCTTCGACCCTCGACCTCCTTCACGACCTCAAACCCAAAGGCCTGATTCATTTGGGGTATTTGGCGGAAGAAGACCTCCCGATGGTCTATGGCGGGGCCCGTGCGTTTGTTTATCCCTCGCATTATGAGGGCTTCGGGATGCCACCTGTCGAGATGTTGGCATGTGGAGGAGCGGTCCTTTCCGCGCCGGCCGGGGCGGTAGAGGAGGTCGCATCCCCAGCGGCCCACATCATCCGCTCGACAGATATTGGTGATTGGCGCGAAGCCTTGGCGGAAATCGCGACGGACAACGATTGGCACGACCAATTGACCAGTCGGGCGCTGGAAACGGCATCCCGTCATACCTGGAAGCGCTGCGCCGAATTGACCCTTATGGGTTACCAGAAAACTTTGGATCGAAATGCCCTGGCGAATGATGCCACTTCCCCTGTTTCCGGGGCATCTGAAGGTGCCAAACAGCAAAAATCCCATGCCGCCTGACTGGCTGGCCAATTCGCCGCACACCCAGACATCGGTCCGTTGTGGTGGTTGGATGATTCCGGTTGGTATCCACAAATAAAGGACCGTTTTGCCAAAACGGTTGGGGCTCTTCTGGTTGGGTCCGTATCCTATATTTTTGGGATAATCAGGATCAAATGCCCGGAATGGCCATTTTTATGAGTGCTCAGGTAACCCGTCGCAAAGCACAGCTTTCCGCAAGCCTTTCCGGAATGAATGGAAATCTTTGGATTCTCGAGGATGGCAACGGCGCATCCGCGGCCATTTGGCCTGAAATCGGTTTCAATCTGATTTCCTGGAAAGTCCCGATCGCGAAAGATTGTGGGTCGAAAATCCATGAATCAGGATCGTCTTTTGAACTGATCCATCAGGATCCCCACCTCTTTGAGGATGCAAAACCGACCCGTTCGGGCAATCCGGTTTTGTTCCCGTTTCCAAACCGAATCAACCATGGGAAATACTCATGGGCGGGAAAGTCATTCCAGCTTGACCTGACCGGTGACGCTGGCAAAACCGCGATTCACGGCTTCGCATGCAGATCCAACTGGAAAGTTCTCGAGACAGGGGCGGACACCCATGGGGCATTCCTCACCGGGGAATTCCTGCTTTCAAGGGACGCCCCCGAAGACTCGGGGAATTGGCCGGCGGACGCGCGATTGCGTTTGACCTACCGCCTGGAAAACCGGATGGGAAAAAGTGTTTTGCGTCTGGAAGCGGAAGTTGATTCCCCCATCAGGGATCCTCAGGGAGGATTTCATCCAGGCGTCGGTGAACTCCCCTTTGGCCTGGGCTATCACCCCTATTTCACGATTCCCCCGGGTTCGGGGGCCGAGCTATGTGTTCCCGCCGGGGCGTTTTGGGAGCTGGACGCGTGCATACCAACCGGCCGCAAACTCCCCCTCGACAATGCGCGCGACCTCTCCAGATTCCGCCCATTTGACGATATCAAAGTAGACGATATTCTCACCAATTTGTCCGAATCCGCCCAATCGATGTCAGGTTCCCGCGAAGAGACCCTGCACCTTCGCGGCGAGATACACTATCCCCACAAGGGGACGCTGGGGATCTGGTGCGACAATCATTTCAGGGAGGTCGTTGTCTACACCCCACCCAGCCGCGACTCCTTTTGCATTGAGCCTTATACATGTCCCACAAACGCCATTAACATGCCCGGCGCGGGAAAGACGGAGGGTTGGCTGACGCTCCCCCCCGGCGAGACCTGGACCGCCATCAACGAATGGACCTTTGGCTAACCCAAACCCCCGATCTATCCATGAAAAAGATACCAAGACGAGTTCATGTCCCCGTGCTTCCCGAATCGCTGCTCGAACGCATGCGGGGTCCGTTGGCGTTTGTGAACATGCACCCGGATGAGGCCATGCAATGGGTTCAGGCCCTTGGCATCGACCGGATCGCCAAAATGGAATCCGATGGGCAACAGCCGACATTCTTCTTTTTTGACGACACAAGGGCCATCACCCTCGATCACAACCTTCGCGAGCTGGATATACCAGCCAAAACAGAATCCATGGGGGATCTTTGGGATCTTTCTCCCAGGCAGACCCTGGTTTGGGCACCACAACGCAACGATGAACGGGAGCTCAAACTCGACATCATCGAACAGGCCTGGCACGCCCTCAAGCCGGGCGGCCTCTTTTTGGTGTGGCTGCCCACGAAGGACCTGGTTGGGACTGTCACGATGGTCCACAAGATTTTTGGCCGGATTCACGAGATCCCCGAGGGAGACAACACACTCCTCTGGGCCCAACGGACAGGCGACCGCCCCAAAAGGCGCCATGAACTGACCTTCACCGCAAAAATCGCCAAAAAAGGTCCGTTTACCTTTGTGGGTCGCCCCGGGGTTCATTGTTACGGCCAGATCGACGAGGGAACCCGCTCCCTTGCGGAGATCATCGAAATCGATCCGGGCGACAGCATCCTGGACATCTGTTGTGGCGCGGGCGCGGCCGGGATCCTGGCCGCCCAGACGGCCGGCCCGGGAGGCCAGGTTGTATTCGCGGATGGGAGCGCCCGGGTCCGGGAGGTGGCGCTTCATAACGCCAAAGCAAACGGTATCGAAAATGCCTCCACGGTTTCGGTCGAGGCCCTCGAATCGCTTCCCGATGAAAGTTTCCGCGTGATTCTCGCGCACCCGCCCGGATTTGGCACAGGCGCCCTGACCGAGCGAATCATCGAGGAGGCCAGCAGACTTCTCGACGCGGAGGGGCGCTTCTACCTTCTCACCAAACAGCCCAGGGAAACCGCCCCCATGGTTGTGGCGAGTTTCCGCCGGGCGGACGCGCTCATCAACCGAAGCTACACCGTTCTGGTCCATAATCGCGCCATGCCCGAGGGAATTCTTTCCGAATTTGAGGACGAGCAATGACTCCGGGGGCCGGTTCCGATCCGGCCCTTCTCCGCGCGCTGATCCCTTGCCGGGAAAACCCGGCTTCCCCCGAGGCCCGCTTCTTATTTGCCGATTTGCTTGAGAATTTTGGGTTTGGCCCTTTGGCGTCCCATGTTCGACTTTCCCTTGAGGATGAAACAAGGCGCCTCCTCAAAGGCCGTGAAAAAACCAGGTACAGGCCAATTGGATTTGTCGAAAATGGGTGGCCAGGATTTACCGCGATCCGGGCGCCTGATTCCTTTTATGAGGATGACATCCCTTTGGGTGAATGCCTGACTGGCATGGTCGAGATCGATCCCACAAACGAGGAAGTCACCCATTTTGAAGGCCTCCTTTCCGAACTGGGTTGGTGGCGCCCCAGATTTGTCCCGATTGTGGCCCGATTTTCCAACATGGCGCTCTATCCGAAATTGGGACAGGTTTTGCAGTGGAAATGGCTTGCCAAGACCCGCATTCTCCATCTGGACAA
>CAWUOD010000460.1:0-3393 GCA_963923115.1 uncultured Singulisphaera sp. | reverse complement strand
TCAAGGACTTGAGCTTCGTCGTTGGGTTGTCCATTCTTCGACCCATAGCCACGGCTCAGAATGGCGACACGCAGTCCCAGCTCACGAAGGTGCCGGCCAACCAATTCCGTGCAGGGTGTTTTGCCCGTTCCACCCGTGGTGAGATTGCCAATGGAAATGACGGGAACGCCAAGTCGGGTCTGTTTTTTGAATCCGAGACGGTAGGCCAGGGCGTTCAAGCGCACTCCAAAGCCATAAAAGACCGACAAAAGGGCCAAAAATGGCCAAATAACGACAAACCAGCCCCTCAGGAAAGGGGGCAAATGTTCGGACAGGATGCGTCTGCTTTTTGACAAGTCGACAACCATCCTTGGTTGCTTGGGAAACATGTCCCCGGCCATGGACCTTCCTTGTCCACTCCTTCCGGGTTCAGGAATTGTAAAACTTTCCCTTAAGCCGGGTCAAGCGGATTTGGAAGATTCGCCGATGCGGTAATTTGGAGCAAATAAAAAGCATGGGAAGAATTGGAGGCTGATAAAAAGTCGAATGTGGAACATTAACCCTGCCGATTTTAAGAAGATTTTGACGATTTTATTAAATATTTAAAAGTATAGCTCGCGATATAGAAATGGCCCGATTGGAATTTCGAAAGCCATCCCCCAAAAAACAGGCGGGAGAATCCCCAACCGGGTTCCTCCCGCTCATTGTCACCCCAAGTGGAAATCAGGGATTGGGTTACTTGCCGATCGCCCAAAGGTATTCGTAACCACGGAGGTAAAGCCGTCCGTTGGTCACAACTGGAGATGCCGCAATCTGGTCTGGCAATTTGTTCTCGGCAACCTTGCTATATTCCGGGCCGACCTTCACGACGGTCACAACGCCGTCACGACCGGCCAAATAGATGTTGTCCCCGGCACGGACAGGTGAGGCCCGATAGCGTGCCGCGTGAATGCGTTGGCTATAAAGTTCGGTTCCTTTTTGGGCGTCCAAAACGGTTATCGATCCCTGTTCCCCGCAAAGGTAAACGAGGTTTTGATAAACAAGAGGACATGAAACATCCGGGGTGTTTTTGGGCATACGCCAAAGTTCTTCGAAAGCGGGTTTGCCATCCCTGGTCACGGGTTTAACACCCACCACCTGACCTTTTTTGGCGGTCGGGATCACCACGATACCAGGGGAGGTTACCGGGGAGGAAACAAAGCGAAGGTAGCGGTTGTATTTGTCTTTGGGGTTGAGCCCGCCCACCCGCCAGGCTTCCGAGCCATCCGCGAGGTTGTGCGCAACGGTGTAGTCGTTGCCGTGGGTGATAAGAAGCTTTTCCGACCCGTTGTTCCAAATGAATGCGCTGGCATAGCTGTGAAGATTTTCATCGGTGCCATCGCTTGGGCGCTCTGCTTTCCAGGCTTCTTTTCCGGTCGCGGTATCCAATGCGATCACCCTCTGCCCCTGATCATCGAGCAGTTGGATGTAAAGACGGCCGCCATCGAGAACGGGAGTTGTTGTGGTTCCGAACTGGATTTTGAACTTTCCATAGCGATCCTGAAGGTTGAACCGCCAAACTTCTTTTCCTTCAAGGGTGAAAGCGGCGAAGTCGCCCGCGCCACTCATTGCAAAGATATATTTTCCATCACTGGAGGGGCTTGAAGCGGCTCCATTGCCCTCGTCAACACGGGCAAGGGGTATTCCCTTGCCAAGGTCGGCGCGCCAATTTTCCTTCCCGTCCCTGGTGGAGAGCGCCAAAAGGACCAACCTCTCCCCTGCGGCGGATGTCAGAAAAATCTGGTCGCCAACCAGGATCGGTGTGGAACCACCCATTCCGGGAAGTTTGACCTTCCAGGCCACATTTTCTTCCGCGGACCACTTGGATGGGACACCCATGGCCGTGCTGTTTCCATCGTTTGCGGGACCGCGCCACTGGGGCCAATCCTGGGCAAAACCTTGGGAAACAAAAGCCTGACCGGTGACCGCGCAAGCAAAAAGCGCGAAGGAAGAGGTGAAACGCATAATCGAACCCCGTTGTGGGTACAGGTAATGGGAGGGGGGGGATTGTTGATATTTTCGAACCTTTATGCCCAATCGGAAACCTTCTTTCCCGAGAATCGCTTTTTCGGGGCCGCATGGGGTCTTGGGAAGTTCCCCATAAGCCTGCCATGACCCTGAATTGGGGGTGGTCCCAGGAAAGGAAACCAGACGGAAAATCGCGTCATACCCTTACTTCGAGAGGCCTAGAAAGCTTGTCTGGCAGGCCAATCACCAGCGCGGAATCACCTGGCTGAATCAACTCGAATTTGGGGAAAAGCACTTTTTTCCCTAGTCCAAAAGGATCGCAGACCCAATCAGAAGGGTCCAGGGACAACTTCCGGTTGGGCGGGTGCCGATCCGGGGAGTTGGTGCAGACTTTCGGGAGGCTCTATGGCGTCCGATCGTGAGTGGATCGAGCTTTGCCGTAACCTTCGTGTTTCGACCAAGGCCGGTCTGCCCCTGGTTGGCACATGGCAAAAGCTGGGCGAGAGGGGCCCGAGGTCACTCAGGCTCGATTGCCAGGCCGTCCATGCCGTTCTCGCGCGGGGTGAGGGACTTGAGGCGGCGATGGCCATCGTGCCCCATTGGCCCACCATGGTTCGGGTGCTCCTCGGAATCGCCGAAGAGACAGGTCATTTACCCGAGGTCTGCGATGAGCTCGGAAAACATTTTGAAACCATTCGCGTCAATCGCCAATTGTTCTGGCAAATGTCGTTCTGGCCCATCCTCCAGTTCGTTATGGCAATTGGTGTCATTGGCCTTTTGATCCTGATTCTGGGTTTTCTTCCCAACTCGGGAGGTTATGACCCTTTGGGTTTGGGGCTCAAGGGGACCACCGGCCTGATGATTTATTTGGGAGTGGTTGCCTGCCTGGCTTTGGGAATGGTTGGTGGATACGCCTTTCTGAAAACGATGCTCAAAAGTGGAAGCCTGGACCGTTTCCTTCATTCCATTCCCGGGGTGGGACCAATGCTTGGGGCGTTTACCCTGGCGCGTTTCAGCATGGCTCTTGGTCTTTTGGGAAAAACCGGCATCGGCTGGGACAAGGCTATCAAACTGGCTTTTGATGCGTCAGGTAATGTGGATTGGCTCAATCGTGGAGCCAAATCGGTGAGCATGATCCGAAAGGGAAAAGATGTCTCCGTGGCGCTGGCGGCGACCGGACTTTTTGATGATGATTTTCTTGGGAGGGCAAGTGTGGGTGAGGAAAGTGGATCACTTCCCGAATCCCTGGAGCTCATCGCCTCGGATGCTTTTGAGGAAGGCAGACTTCGCATGAAAACAGTCGCCACCATAGCCGCCCAACTCCTTTGGCTGGCGACCGCGGTGGTAATTGTTTTCTTTATTTTTCGCATGTATTCGAGCTATTTGGGTCAATTATCGCAAATTGGG
>CAWUOD010000459.1:0-3396 GCA_963923115.1 uncultured Singulisphaera sp. | reverse complement strand
GAGATCCGTCCGGGAGGAATTTCTCCCAAAACCAGGGCCCGGATCTGTTCACTATCCAGACAGGGGATCTCGCCTGATGGGGCCTGGTTCATGGTTGGATTCCTTGATTTCCTGGTTCCAGATTTCACGGACTTTTTCGCGCAAGCGTTTCATGACCCGAAATCGGGACATGTAAACCGCGCCAACACTTCGGCCATGGCGCAAAGCGACCGCTTCCACCTCGTCCCCGTTTACGGTGCTTTCCCAAAAAAGGACCCAGGCGGAAGGGCTGAATTCGGGCCGTATCTCCGTTGCCGCCCACCGAAACGCTTCGGTTTGGCTTTCCCGCAAGAGTTCCTGTTTTTGGTCGGCCCGATTATCCGGGATTTCGGCCAAAAGGTCCCCCACATCGCTGTCGCCTGATCCCCGATCGGGGGGCTTTCGGCTGAGGGCATTGAGGATGGCGTTTGTCGCAATCCGGGAGAGCCAGGCTCGAAAGGGGGGCTTGTCCGGGCCCACTTCAAAGCGGTGAATCGCTTTCGAAACAGCCATGAGTACCCGTTGGGCCACATCTTCGGCGTCGGACTCCTGGAGTCCCCGCCTTTTGGCCATGCGGATGATGATGGGGCGATAAAGGCCCGCAAAGCGCCTCCACGCCTCCTCATCGGACGGGTCGCACACCCGGCCAATCAGGGTCACACTTGTTTCGGGCAGATCGTCCATCAGGTCTCCCTAGGGAATTCACCCGGGAGCGGGGATTGTTTTTCAAAAAAATTGGGGATTGGCGAAAAAAAGAAGTCAATAGCCAGGGAAAGGCCTCCCGGGAAAGGTCCGGTATTTGCCAAATGTTACCAAACAAAAAGCCCCGGAAGGAATTTGGCCTTATTGCCAAAGCCCTCCGGGGCCAATGATCCTATCGATTTCAATAATCGTTTGATTTCTTATTGAAGCAGGCTGCGGCGAAGGACTTCACCCGCCTTGTCAAAGAAAGGCTGCCACTCGATTTTTGGGCTCATGTTTTCGAGGCAATCACGCAGTTTTTCGAGGGTATTAAGCGCCATGTGCGGGCACTTGTTGCAGGCGCAGGAGATCCCCGGTACTCCGTGATAGTGGTGCTGGGGGAAGCGCTTTTGCAATTGCCACATCATGTTCGGTTCGGTGGCGACAAGGAAATCGGTGGGCTCCTTGTAGGTGGCAACTTTGCGGATCATCGCCTCGGTTCCGCCGGTGAAATCGCTGTAGGCAAGGATGTTGGCGGGGCACTCGGGGTGGGCCAGGGTGATGGCCTTGGGCATCTTCTTTTTCATGGCGATCAGGTCGCCGACGCTGAAGATTTCGTGGACCATGCAGGCGCCGTCCCAGAAAATCATTTTCCGGCCGGTGACTTCCTGGAGGTAGTGGCCCAGGTGGCGATCGGGAACGAAGAGGATTTCATATTCTTCCGGAACGCGGCGGATGATCTCCTCGGCGTTGCCGCTGGTCACGATCCAATCGGAGAGCGCCTTCACCTCGGCGGTGGAGTTAATGTAGGTGACCGTTTGGAACTTGCGGCCATTGATCCGGAGCATTTCCTGATAGCGGGCGAGTTTGTCCGCCGGGCAACTATCGGCAAGGCTGCAGCCGGCTTTCATGTCGGGCAGGAGAACGATCTTTTCAGGATTGAGGATCTTGGCCGTTTCGGCCATGAAATGGACGCCACAGAAAACAATTACCGGAGTTTGAACTTTGGTGGCGGCACGGGCCAAAGCCAGGCTATCGCCAGTGTGGTCCGCGATTTCCTGAATCTCCCCCTCCTGGTAGTAGTGGGCAAGAATGGTTGCGCCTTTTTCTTTCTTCAGCCGCAGGATGTCCGCTACCACCTGATCCATGACAATTGTCCCAAAAGTGTTGAGGTTCGAGCCGGTTTCGGCAGAAATCCCCCAGAAGATTCCCCCGGGGGATCGAGTCGGCACCGTGTGCTCTTATCCCTATTCTATTTGATGAATGATGCTCAAGTTGCGTCAAAATCCGATTAAGATCAGCAAAGGCTTCGCCTTTTATCCTTAAAAGCCCCCCCAAATCCTTTCTGGATCCCCTCAGGATTTGGGTTGTTGGCTGTAGCCCGGGAAAACCCATGCCCCTTCCCCTTCCCGATTTTCCCCTCCATGAGGAACGACTGGCGCGACTTGCCCTGCACTTGGTCGCTGGAGTGGGGCCGAGGGTGGGAAAGACCCTGATCGGGGCCCTCGGATCGGCACGGGCGGTTTGGGAAGCCACCAGGGAAGAGCTTTTGGAAATCGAGGGGGTTGGGCCCGCCTTGGTACAGCGCCTGGCAAAGGCCAAAACCAGTCCCGATCTGGCCAGGGAATGGGCCTTGTTGGAAAAGCACGATGCAACCTTTCACACGATCATCGATCCGGACTATCCCGAACCCCTTGCTGCGTTTGAAGATGCGCCGATGGTTCTTTACGAAAAAGGGGGCCGGATCGGGGCCGACAAGGATGCGGTGGCCATTGTCGGTTCACGCGGGGCGACGCCTTATGGCATGCGCATGACCAAGCGGATTGCGCAAGGACTTGCGGAAGCAGGGTTTACGGTGGTCAGCGGGCTGGCCCGGGGGATCGATGCCTGTGCCCATCAGGCGGCACTGGATGCCGGGGGACGAACCATCGGGGTTTTGGGAAACGGGCTGTCGCGGGTTTATCCCCCCGAACATGGCAAACTGGCCGAGGCGGTTTGCGATCAGGGGGCGCTTTTGGCCGAGGCGGACATGGGGTGCGCCCCGCAAGCCGGGCTTTTTCCGGCCCGAAACCGGATCATTTCCGGTATCAGCCGCGCGGTGGTGGTGATTGAGGCGGCACTGAAAAGCGGGACCCTTCACACTGCCACCCATGCGGCGGAGCAGGGGATTCCGGTGTTGGCGGTACCAGGTCCGGCGGATAGTCCCCTTTGTGAGGGGACCCACAACCTGATCCGTCAGGGAGCCCATCTTTGCACCTCGGCGGCCGATGTGGTCGCCCTTTTGGGGGAACCGGGACGGGCCCCGACTCCCAAATCCAAAGGGGTGCCTCAATCTCCCACCGATCCCCTGGAAATCCTTGTCTGGAAGGCCCTCGAATCGGGTCCACTCTTGGCCGATGAGCTGGTCCGGATCACGGGGCTTTCCGTGGGGCAATTGGCAATGATCAACCTCGGATTGGAAATGCGCGGGGTAATCCGGAGGCTTCCAGGAAATCGGTATTCCATTCCGGATTAGGCGGGAGAGGTTGCGGGCCGCTCCCATCCGTCATGCGGTCCTCTAAATGCCCTCTTGATGCAACCGCCAAGATACCATTGGACCATAGGGACTGAATCGATTCGGTGTCCTGGATCCGGTAGCGGGGAAAAAAAGGGGACATTCTACTTTACTGTGGCCGTGCCGGTTTTTAGACTAAAGGA
>CAWUOD010000458.1:0-3396 GCA_963923115.1 uncultured Singulisphaera sp. | reverse complement strand
CTGCTATTGTCCAAAAGGTTTGTGACCACGAGGCAATGGAGTCGTCACAGTCCAAGGTGGAATTTCGTTTTCTGGTGAAAAACGGTGCGCGCTGTGCTTTGGAGGTCGCTGTGCGTGGTCCCAGGAGGATGAGGCCGACAGCTCTTTGGTCCTGGGCGGATGCCAAGGTTTTGTTCTACGATAGTGCTGGAAAACGATGGGCTGAAGACAAGTTGGATGGAAATGTAATGCCTCCACCTGACCTTTTGGAAATCTGGGGAAAATAATGAGTAGCCCATTTCGGCCAATTATTGGGACATTGGGCTATGTAATTTCGCCTTGTGGCCAGAAAGTTTTGCTGATTCACCGCAACACGCGCCCGGGTGATCTCCACCTTGGCAAATACAACGGTTTGGGTGGTAAGCTGGAGCGAAATGAGGATGTGGTTTATGGGATGTGCCGTGAGATATACGAGGAGTCCGGATTGGCATGTCGCTCGCTGTGCTTGGCGGGGACAATTAGTTGGCCAGGCTTCGGAAAGCAAGGCGAGGATTGGTTTGGGTTTGTTTTTCGAATTCTGAGTACGGAGGGTAACATCAAAGGATCCTCCCCCGAGGGCACCCTGGAGTGGATCCCTGTCGCCCAAATCATGGAATTGCCCCTTTGGGATGGGGATCGCTATTTTCTTCCTTTGGTGTTGGACCCAGACGGACCTGTGTTTCATGGGGTTCTACCCTACAAGGATGGTAAACCGGTTTCCTGGAGTGTTTCCTTGGGAGGGGCCCGCTCCGTATTTTCTGCTCCCAAGTTCGAATTCGGTCCGCTCTAAGGGACTGTAACCGGCCCGCCAAAACTCAAGAAAGTATGTTTTTCTGGCAATAAAATTGTCTTGGGTATTGACTGTCTTTGGTCGTTGAAAAAAGGGTGGCAAACCCATAAATTTTGAATGTAGCCAATTAACACCTTCGCAGGCTTGGCCTGCCCGGAATTTTCAGGGATTATGCAGGATGTCCGTTCAAAATCAGATTACACCCTCGATGGATCAAGCCGCTGTTACCTCAATCCGAACTCTTTCGATGGATGCGGTTCAAACCGCAAACTCCGGGCACCCGGGAACTCCCGTGGCATTGGCACCTGTTACATACGCCATCTGGAATAGGTTTCTTAGTTATGATCCAAAGGAACCCCTTTGGCCCAACCGTGACCGGTATGTTCTTTCCTGCGGTCATGCCTCCATGCTTCTTTATTCGATGATTCATCTTTCCGGGATCCATCATGTGGATCATTCCGGAAAGGTATTGGCTGAACCATCCCTGCCTTTGGATCAAATCAAAAAATTCCGTCAATTGGATAGCCGAACTCCGGGGCACCCCGAATTTCGCCACACCGCAGGGGTTGAAACCACAACAGGTCCCTTGGGAAATGGTGCGGGTACAAGTGTGGGTATGGCAATCGCCGGCAAGTGGTTGCAAGCCCGTTACAACAAGCCCGGTTTTGACCTTTTTACTTACCGGGTTTACACGCAGGTGAGCGATGGCTGCCTGATGGAGGGTGTTTCGGCCGAAGCCGCAAGCCTCGCCGGTCACCTTAAACTCGACAACCTTGTTTGGGTCTATGACAACAACCGAATCACCATTGAGGGTGATACAGAATTGGCATTCAGCGAAGATGTGGCCAAGCGATTTGAATCCTATGGGTGGAATGTCCTCCATGTAAGTGACGCGAATTGCCTTGAAGCAATCACCACTTCATTGAAAGAAGCGGGGGCCACTCGGGGGAAGCCGACCTTTGTGGTCCTTGATAGCAAAATTGCTTGGGGTGTGCCGGGAAAAGAAAACCACCATTCCGCTCACGGTGAGCCTTTGGGCTGGGCGGCGATTGAGGGTGCGAAATCCAATTATGGAGTCGATCCCAAGGCGCAATTTGCTGTTCCCCCCGAAGCCTACGAGGCTTTTCGTTTGGGAATGGCCGCAAGAGGAGCCCGGGAAAGCGCAAAATGGGCGGAAACATTCGCGGAATTTTCCAAAAGCCATCCCGAATTGGCAAGGGAAATCAATCAAATGGGCGCCCATGAGCTCCCCGCAAATTGGGATGCAGGCCTGACCCCTTTTCCCTGGGGAGAAGTTGAGGACCCCAAAAACCCGGGAAAGAAAAAAATCGCCGCCGTCGCCAGTCGTGATGCTGGTGGAAAAGTACTTAATGCCCTGGCCAAAAATATTCCGTGGCTCCTGGGAGGATCGGCCGACCTCGCCCCTTCAACGAAAACAAGGCTAACTTTCGAGGGGGCCGGTGATTTTGAGGCAAAATCCTATGGCGGGCGCAATTTCCACTTTGGCATTCGTGAACATGCGATGGGCGCTGTCCTCAATGGCATGGCACTTTGCAATCTGCTCCCATATGGCTCCGGGTTTTTGATTTTCAGTGATTACGGACGGGGTGCGCTTCGTTTGGGCGCCCTGATGGAAATTCCTGTTCTTTATGTATTTACCCACGATTCTATTGGTGTTGGGGAAGACGGCCCAACTCATCAACCCATCGAGCAATTGGCCTCAATCCGTGCGATTCCAAACATGATCGTTCTTCGTCCGGCGGATGCCAATGAGGTTTCGGAAGCTTATCGGGCAGTATTGTTGAATAATCATTCTCCATCATGCATAATTCTGACCCGCCAGGAGCTTACAACGATTGATCGTTCTGTTTATGCTCCTGCCTCGGGCTTGCACAAGGGCGCTTATGTGCTCTCCGAGGCTGATGGTGGAAAGCCTGATGTGATATTGATTGGAACGGGTAGCGAGATTGATCTTTGCCTTTCCGCCCAAAAAATATTGGGAACAAAAGGAATTCACGCCCGTGTTGTAAGCATGCCCTCATGGGAGTTGTTTGAGTCCTATTGCGATAAAAATCCCGGGTATAGGGAATCTGTTCTTCCAGGCGCCGTAAAGGCAAGAGTTGCGGTTGAGATGGCCTCCACCTTTGGATGGGAAAGGTATACAGGTTCTGATGGAGCCATCCTTGGGATGCGGAGCTTTGGGGCATCGGCGCCATTCAAAGACCTGCTCAAGAAATTTGGTTTTACTGTCGAGCATTTGGTGGAATTGGCCACAGCTCAAGTGACAGGCAAGTAATCCATTTTCCGGTGCCAGCCCTGGCGCCAACTTTTCCTGAAAGGATGACCTTTCCGTGTCGTCCATTTTTGAGATTGCCTTGCAGGAAGTAAATTCGGGCATGGTTTTGGGCTTGGGCTCGGGCCGTGCCGCTTTGTCGTTTGTGAGGTCCCTGGGTCAGAAAGTGGCACAGGGCCTTTCGGTGACCGGAATTCCCACCTCCTCAGAAACCGCGGCATTGGCAGTCGAAATGGGTATACCCCTTGTTTCCCTTGCGGAATTGGGTCTGTCTCTTATACACATCTCCGAGCCC
>CAWUOD010000457.1:0-3398 GCA_963923115.1 uncultured Singulisphaera sp. | reverse complement strand
AAAAAAAAAAGGGCCGCCTGGAACCAAAGGTTAGGCAGCCCTTTTGCAAACGCACCCTGTGTCCCTAACCGGCGTTGGTGGTGGCCTGGGCGTCGTCCGCCGTCGTTTGAATAATTTCCCTGGAACGAAGGAGTTTGTCAATCATCGCGACCTTGTGGTCAATATTGGTCACATTGCGCAAACGAATGACCTCAGGGCGGGCGCCTTCGGTTTTGATGATCAGGTCACCCATTCCGAAACCGATCAGCCAACGGGTCCAGTCGGACTTGTCCCTTTCAAAGTGAAGACCAGAGGCGTCTTTGACGGTGATTCCCTCGCCAAAATTTTCACAGATCCGAATTTGGCCCGGGGAAAACTCTGCCCATTCCAGTGTCAGGTAATCGAGCACATGGATTCGGATAAGGAAATTCAAAAGAAGCAGCAGCGAAAAGAAAAAGTAAAACCCGGCCGAAAGGCGAATATCCAGGCCGGCCACATATTTGGTGATGTTGTCCAGCCAGCCGAACTGCCAGAGGATAATTCCTCCAAGGATCAGAAGGCTGTAAAAGAACCACCAAAAAATTCCGCGAAGCTTGTTGAAGGCGATGTTGATGAAAATAAAGAGACAAATGAGATAAAAAGTTCCCAGGGATTTGCTATGCGTAATGTGGAGTTTTGGTGCCTCCGGCATCTCCTTCGATCCTTCGGGAAGGACAAGCGCGATCCTGTCATTTTTCTCGAACTGGACCGTTTCGACGGTGGTGTTGGCCGGGACAACCGCCAAGCGCCCGCCCTCCAGCACGGAAATCAAGGCAAATGCCAGGCCGATATAGGCCATGGGCCAAAGGAAAAAAGACTCATTATGGCTTCGGATAATCAGCTTGTCCTTGGGTGGTGGAGAGATCAGATTGCGAATCCAGTGGATTCCACCCCCGGCGACATAGTAGCAATTTCTGAAGATCAAAAATGTCCAATCCACAAGGCACCATCCTTTCCCAAAAATTAGGGTATACCAAAGGGCTGTTTCGGGTTTAGCCTGGTTCGCAGATTTGAATGCGTCCGTCAACCACCTGGGTTTTGTGACACCCAATTTTGATTTTGGGATTGTCCGCCCATGCGCCATCTTCAAGGCGGAACCGCCAGGCATGCCATGGGCAGGTCACCACCCCATCCTCGACATTTCCGCCGGTTAAAGGGGCTCCCATGTGGGGGCAAAAATCGTCGATCGCCCGGATTTGTCCCTGGGAATTGAACACCCCGATGGTCTTGCCTTTTAATTCGAAGGATTTTCCCTCGCCTTCAGGGATTTCATTTAGCGGACACAAATCGACCCAATTCGACATGATGTTCCCCAATTTGGAAGCAAACAAAATAGGATCCCTTGATGGTCATCATAAGCAATTGAATGAATGGGCCAAAGAATTTCCCCAAGGGATCCATTTCATTGAGGCAGGAAGGCGACTATGGCGGGACCAACAGCAGGCTCGATGTGGGAGGTGGAAGTCAAGTTTCATCATGGTGATTTTGCACCATTGAGGGAAACCCTCAAGGGAATGGGAGGTATCTTTCTGGGCTGTGCCATTGAAGAGGATACCTATTTCCGCCACCCCAGTCGCGATTTCGCGGTGACGGGTGAAGCCATGCGGATTCGCAGCATCCGTGAATCCATGGACAAAATCGGGGTTGCGCCAACCCGAACCCCGGCTTCCGCTCCGCAATCCCCAGTCGAACTCCCGTCATTTCATGGGAACCCGTCCGTTCCAAATGACGCTGGCCCTCTTAAATCGGTCCTGTGTTACAAGGGGCCGAGGCTCTCCGGTCCGGCAAAAGTGCGCCAGGAAATTGAGACTGAGGTCAATGGGGCAGGGATTCGACCTTTGCTCGAGGCCCTGGGATTCTTGCCGGTATTGACCATTTCCAAAAAAAGGGAATCCTGGAAATTAGGCAAGAATGGCGAAGAGTGTGTGATTTGCATGGACGAGGCACACGGTTTGGGTAATTTTGTGGAGGTTGAGGTTGTGGCAAAGGCGGAACAACGGGAAAAGGCCCAGGCCCGCGTTATGGATTTTGCCAAACATTTGGGACTCGGGGCCAAGGAGGATCGCTCCTATCTAAGGATGCAGTTGGAAAAATGCCGATGATTAGCCTTACGGGCTTACGGTTCTTGTGCGCCAGCCCAGGGCATTCCAACAACATTCCGCCAGACGCAATGGTTTGGCAATCCGTTTGGGGGTAGTGGCCTCCAAGTCAGGGACCAAGCATGGAAGTGGTAAAAACGGTGAGGGATTTGCGTCTGTGGAGGGCGAATTGTCGTTTGAGGTGTGAAAATGTTGGATTTGTTCCCACCATGGGGGCTCTTCATCAGGGGCATGGAGACTTGGTGGTTAGGAGCGTAACGGAAAACCACCGGACCGTGGTCTCCATTTTTGTGAATCCCACGCAATTTGGCCCGAATGAGGACCTTGCCCGTTACCCGCGGACTTTGGAGGCCGACCTGAAATTGTGCCGTGAACGCGGGGCAGACCTGATTTTTGTCCCTGAGGTGGAAACCCTTTATCCCGAGGGAGCCGATACTTGGGTCGATGTGGGCAAGGTCGGAAGTTATTGGTGCGGAGCATCCCGTCCGGGACATTTTCGGGGTGTATCGACGGTGGTCACAAAACTCTTTTTGCTTGTGGAACCGGAAAAAGCCTATTTCGGGCAAAAAGACGCCCAGCAAGCCACGCTTTTGCTAAAGATGGTTAGGGATCTTTGTTTTCCGCTGGAAATGGTGGTTTGCCCAACCGTCAGGGAAACCGATGGGTTGGCAATGAGTTCCCGCAACCGCTACCTTTCCGAATCGGAACGCTCTAAAGCCACGGCCCTGATTCGGGCCCTTGAAACTGGCGTTGCCCGATTTCAAAAAGGCGAAACAAACGCCTCGGTTTTGCAGACGGCCATGCGCGCCAAAGTCGCCGAAACAGCCCCCGAGGCTACCGTTGACTATTTGGGGTTTGCGGATTCTTTGGATTTTCAGCCATTGGAAGTTGTCAAGCTTCCTTGCACCGTACTTGGGGCCATTCGTTTGGGAAAAACGAGGCTCATTGACAACATTCCCCTTGGCGCGCCTTAACATGGTAATGGGTGAACGGCAAAAATTATTGGCTTGCGAGCTGGAACCCTTCAGGACGGGAGACTTCCTTTGAAAACTCTGGTGGCTCTCCCGGTGTATAACGATGGGGCCTCTGTCGGAGGCGTGGTTCGCGGAATTCGCGATCACCTGCCTGGTCCGGATGTGGATATTATTGCCATCAATGATGGCTCAACCGATGGGACGGCGGTGGAGCTCCCCAAGGTCCCCGGTATTGGTATCCTTACCCATGCCAAAAACATGGGATATGGGGCTGCCTTGGTAACCGCATTTCATCATGCGATTGCGG
>CAWUOD010000456.1:0-3409 GCA_963923115.1 uncultured Singulisphaera sp. | reverse complement strand
TCCCTACCCACCCGATCGGTGAAATCGTATGAGGTGAGCCATGAGGAATAGGACATCACAGCAAGGAGCAGGGCTCCCGTGGTGGTCAGGAATACAAGAAATTTTCCCAGAGCGGTCATGGATGCCCCCTGCTTATTGGCCGACTTGGGGAGCCGGTTGGGAAATTGGCTTGAGGCCTTCCAACTGGCGGATTGCGTTTTCGGTTTGTTGCATATTCTTGATGGCATCAAGAACTTTGATCCGACTGTCGTAGAGGGATTTGCCCTGATTGCGAAGATCCGTCATCAGCCTGGAAGCCTCTTCGCGCTTCTCGGTCAGTTGCTTTTGAAGCTCATCCCGGTTGTTTTGCAAAGTTCTGCGAGAGTTGATTTGTTCCTCGGACTTTTGAACCACCGAGTCCCGCTCATCAATCTTTCTTTGTTCCAAAAGGTCCAGAGCCCGGATATCCGAGACCAGGGTCGATTGCGTTTTGACAAAATTGGCTTGCTCTGTTGATCGGACAGCATCCACTTGCCGAATCATTTCTTCGGTGTTGCGGATCGATTGCGCCAAAATGTTAATCGCAACATAAGGCCCTACCATCACAAGCAGCCGGTTGATTTTGGTCGGAGTTCCCGCGTCCTCGTCGAGGCTTTGGGCCGCCCAGAGAAAGCGCCCTATGGCTTCCCGATGTTCTTCGGGGCTTAGTCCTTTTTCGCCACCAGCTTCCAGTTTTTTCTTGCCGTTGATTGCTGCCGAGGAAATGGCATCCGCTCTTTCCTTGAGGGTCTCAAGAGCCTTGGCATCGTTGGGGTTCCGGAGGAGATTGAGAATCTGAGTCCGTTCTGCCAGGCTGTTGCTCAAAGGCATGAGGAACTTTTCCAGATTTTTGCCCGCGTCAGGACCGGCAAGTTGGCCGTCCACCTTGGCTTTGACGGCTTTCGCCTCATCCAAAAGGGTTGGGCCAGCGGGATTCCCACCCGCCGACGACAAGAGGGTCTTCAGGGGCGCCTCGTCTTTGGATCCCAGACGGGCCGCCACGGGTTGCCCAAATTCATCCACTTCCTCCTCGTTAAGAGGAAGACCTTTAAGGGTTCGGTCCATGAGAAAGTTTTGGTACTGCCAATCGGTCCGATAGCTATAAATCGTTGAACCGAGAAAAATATAAGCAAACAAGGCGAGCAGATTCAGCACCGCCAAAACCTTGCTTGTGGTCGACATTGGGCAATACCCCTTGCAAATCCCACGGAAAGCCGTGGGCAATTCCCAAATGATTTCGGTTAATTGTGCCCCAAATCCTTACGAAGGTCGTGAATACGGAGGCTCACGCCAATTTGCCGTACCCTTTCAAGCGCCACTTTCCTAATAACCGTCACATCTTAACCTAATTCTAACCCAAGGACCGGGAGATCAATCGTGAAATCTGGACAGGACAGCCCAAATATTCTGGGGCCCGTAGGTGAGCAGTGGGCAAGTTTTTCCCAAGCCGAAAAGGATTCTGCACTTAGGCAAATCCTTGGACCGGCCCGAAGTCGGCGTTTGGGAATTATGACTTTCCCTCCTGGCTTTCTCCTTTCGGTGGTAATCCCCGTCTACAACGAATCCCGGTGGATCGCTGAGGTTCTGCGCCGGGTCCGGGAAACCCCCATACCGAAGGAAATCGTGATTGTTGACGATTGCAGCACGGATGGAACCCGCGAACTCCTCAAAACGCTTGAGGGACCGGATACCCGGGTCATTCTCCATGAAAAGAACACGGGAAAGGGTGGGGCGCTAAGGACTGGATTTGCCCATGCGAGGGGAACCGTCGTGCTGGTTCAGGATGCGGACCTGGAATACGATCCGGCGGATTATCCAGAACTGCTTTTCCCAATTCTGGATGGTAAGGCCGATGTGGTTTACGGCTCGCGGTTTATTGGCGAAACCCATCGGGTGCTTTTTTATTGGCATTCCATCGCCAACGGAATGCTGACGCGGCTATCGAATACTTTCACCGATCTAAACCTCACGGACATGGAAACCTGTTACAAGGTTTTCCGGAAGGAGGTACTGGATTCCATCCAGTTAAAATCCAACCGTTTTGGATTTGAACCCGAAGTCACCGCGAAAATTGCCAAAAGCCGAAATCCCCGCTGGCGTATCTACGAGGTGCCCGTGAGCTACTCGGGACGGACCTATGAGGAAGGGAAAAAGATCGGGCTAAAAGACGCCTTCAATGCCTTATGGTGCATTGTTTACTACCGCTTTTTTAACTGAAAAGGCTTGTCCGCTTCCCTAATGGGCAGCGGACAAGCCCGGTTGGGTCCATTATTTTCAAGCCATTGTTTTAAAACTCGGCCCAGCCCGGGACCCGTGGGAACGGTATGACATCGCGAATGTTGGCCATTCCCGTCACAAACTGAACGACCCGTTCAAAGCCCAGGCCAAAACCCGCATGCGGCACAGTGCCGTAGCGCCTCAAATCCAGGTACCACCAATAGGGCTCCTCGGGCAGGTGGCATTCGCGCATCCTTTCCAAAAGCACATCCAGACGCTCTTCCCTCTGGCTGCCGCCAATGATTTCTCCGACCCTGGGGACCAAAACATCCATGGCGCGGACCGTCTTGCCATCATCGTTTTGGCGCATGTAAAACGCCTTGATGTCCCTGGGATAGTCCGTGAGGATAACTGGCTTTTGAAAGTGTTTTTCGGTCAGGTAGCGTTCGTGCTCGGATTGGAGGTCAAGACCCCACTTGACGGGAAACTCGAAAGTCTGGCCCGATTTTTCGAGAATGGCGATCGCATCGGTATAGGTAAGCCGCTCAAAAGCACTTGAGGCGATTCCCTCAAGGGTGGCCCGGACGGTTTTGTCGATGCGCTCCGCGAAAAAGTCCATGTCCTCGCCACATTTCTCAAGCACATCCTTGAAGATGCGTTTGAGAAACGCCTCGGCCAGGTCCATGTTGTCCTCCAGCGTGTAAAACGCCGCCTCGGGTTCGATCATCCAAAATTCGGCAAGATGCCTGGCTGTATTCGAATTTTCCGCGCGGAATGTCGGGCCAAAAGTATAAATCTTTCCCAGGGCGCAAGCGTGGGTCTCGCCTTCAAGCTGGCCGCTAACGGTAAGAAAAGCCTGTTTTCCAAAGAAGTCACGCGTGTGGTCGATCGGGCCCTCGGGGGTTCGGGGCGGTTTTTCCGGATCAAGGGTGCTTACGCGAAACATTTGCCCCGCGCCTTCACAATCCGAGGCGGTGATGATTGGGGTGTTAAGATAAAGAAAACCCCTTTCCTGAAAAAACGAATGGACCGAGTTCGCTATCTGATTGCGAACGCGCATGACCGCTCCAAATGTGTTGGTGCGTGGTCGAAGGTGTGCCTGGGAGCGGAGAAATTCAAAAGTATGGCCTTTTTTTTGCATGGGGTAGGTCACGGGATCGGCCCACCCATGCAC
>CAWUOD010000455.1:0-3410 GCA_963923115.1 uncultured Singulisphaera sp. | reverse complement strand
TATCGTCGGCAGCGTCAGATGTGTATAAGAGACAGCCAATAACCCCCACCATACCAGGGATAGTCGGCCAGGTGATAAAAGAATTCGGGCCGGTCACTCCCAAATCCGCCCACACATCCCAGCCCCGGCTTGACCACAAGGCAAAAAGATCCCAATCGGGATTCTTTTTGTGAACGATGGCGTCCAGATCGGCGACATAAAAGTTTCGCAAACCAAAAATCTCGTGAAGC
Source organism: uncultured Singulisphaera sp. (assembly GCA_963923115.1). Classification (GTDB taxonomy): domain Bacteria; phylum Planctomycetota; class Planctomycetia; order Gemmatales; family Gemmataceae; genus SYLG01. The sequence continues at coordinate 3,180 of CAWUOD010000455.1, read as the reverse complement.
GCCCGGGCGATATCATCGGGAGTGGTGGATTGTGTGAGTCGGCTTTGTATGGGGGCGTAGGCGTTCCTTTGCCCCTGGATTCCCCGGACCACGACCCCATCCAGAATGTCTATGACGCCTCGGGCAATCATTGCAAACCAAGGGTAATGCGCAGGGGATCGCCAATGGGGAATTTGTCCCAATCGGCGGGGACCGGAGCCTCGATCGTGACCGGTTCATAACGGATGGGGTGCAGGAATACAAGCTGGCGGGCGTGAAGGGCAATCAGGGGCAGGCCGGATCCCGAACCCAATCCAAATGGGGATCCGTATGTGATGTCCCCAAGAACCGGAAACCCGCGATGGGCGCATTGAAGCCGGATCTGGTGCATTCGGCCCGTCTGTGGGCTGACCTCAACGAGTGCCCACTCCTCCTCGCGGGTTACAACCCTTGCAACCGATTCGGCGGGTTTGGATCCCGGCGTTTCCGCGGAGACAACCATCCCGCGGGCTTCCCCCTCCACCTTGGAAAGATGATCGGACCAGGTCGCCGTTTCCCCTTCCGGGGGCAGCAAGGACGACGAGGCAACCAGTGCCCAATAGGTTTTTTTGACCTGCCGATTCCGGAATTGTTCCGCCAGTCGGGCTGCCGCTTTGGAGCTTTTGGCGAAAAGGAGCACGCCGCTTACCGGGCGATCAAGACGATGGGGGATGCCCAAATAGACATTTCCCGCGGTTTTTCCTTTTTTGGACATGAGCCAACCCCGGGCATGCGCCTCCTCCGAATCGGGCACATGGGGCGGGGCCTGAGTGGGAAGTCCCGGGGTCTTGTTGACCACCAGGCAATGATTGTCCTCAAAGAGGATCCGCATGGTTTATGATGGTTCCGGAGTGTGCGCCGGGTGGCGTTTTGGGGTTTGTAGGGGTTCGCCGTGTCAGGCGTTTCCCAGATCGGGCAAAAGACCGGCGCTTTCGCCCTTGAGTTTCGAGCGAATGGTCTCGAGGGCCTTTTGCATGACCTTGTCCTTGAAATCCTTGGGGGGAGTGCGGGGGTTGGGATTGTCTTTTTTTGCCTCGGTCCTGACCTCGGTTTTGGGTTTTTGCCCATCACGAATCACATCCCGGTCGGCGCGCCAAAGGAAATAGTCCCGGAATTCCTCCGGTGCCATTTTGACCTCATAACCCTCGGTCGGCTTGACTCCCCATTCATCGGTTTCCTTGCTGTCGGGGAAGCGATGGATGTTTTTGCCACTTGGACGCCAATAGGAGGCTGTGGTCAGTTTGAGGGCGCTTTGGCGGTTTTCCATCTCGATCACATTTTGCACGCTGCCTTTGCCAAAGCTCCGCTCGCCGATTATCACGGCGCGACCGCTATCCTGGAGGGCACTCGCGAGGATCTCGCTGGCGCTCGCGCTGGAGCGGTTGATGAGGACCGCAATGGGGTGTTGTTCGGCGGGGAGGAAGATGGTGCCGTCCCCTTTGGCCTCGAAGGATTCCTCGGTTTGGCCTCGTCCACGGGTGCTGACTATTTTGCCGGTGGAGATGAACATGTCCGCGATTTCGACAGCGGATCGGAGAAGGCCTCCCGGATTGTTCCTAAGGTCAAGGACCAGCCCGCGCATCCCCTGGGCCATCAGGGTATCCATGGTTTGGCGCATTTCTTTCGAGGCGGTTTCCGAAAAGGTGGTGATGCGGATATAGCCGATTTTGGATTCCTTGTCGACCATATATTCCCAGCCCTTGCCACCCGGGAGTCGTGTGTCACCCAAAACGGCGGGCAGGCTGATGACCGCCCGTTTTATGGTCAAATCGACCGGAGACTTGTCGCCTTCGTGGAGAATGGAAAGTGTGATCGTGGTGTCTGGTTCTCCCTGGATCAGGTTGACCGCGTCATTGACGGGAATGTTTTCGGTCGGCTTGCCTTCGATTTTGACGATGTAATCCCCGGCGATGATTCCCGCCTCATAAGCCGGTGTGCCCACCATCGGACTGATAACCTGAAGCAGGTTGGTGCGTGGGTCGCGGCTCACCTGGACGCCGATCCCGCCATAGCGTCCCTTGTTGGTGGAGTTGAACTGTTTGTATTCCTCGGGATTGATGTAGGAGGAGTAGGGATCGAGCCTTTCCAGTCCGCCGTTGATCATGTCTTCGACAAGTTGGCGCTCTTTTTCGGGATCCAGGGGTTTGACATACCGGCCACGGACCTCATGGAGGACATCCACCAAAAGGCGAACCATGGCGTAGTCACGATCTTTTTCCCGGGAAGGGGAGTAGGCATAAACAGCCAAACCAAGAACCGAAATTCCGGAAATAGCCAAAATCCAACTCAGGTTTTTACGCATCATCAAAGCCATCTCCCCTGTTATTGTGTTCATGGTAAGGGGAAACCGTGCTTGAAGGCGAGAGGATTTTTCCCCCCGGATTGGACCAGCATCAAGGAATGGGGAAAGAAATTCCTGCAGATTGGCTGACGAAAGGTTGGCGGAATAACAGGAACAATTTGGTGTTTGGGAAAAGTCAAATTTTTCGCCTCATTATGCTCAGATTGCCTATTCAATTTGTTTTGGCGCTTTTATAATAACGAGACTGGGTGCCTTGGATTGGTTTTGCGGGCACCATCCAATATCAGGAGATAACTCGATGTACAGCTTGGTTATGGCTACACTTCTCACTGCCGGTGCCGAAACTCCCGATTTTCATCGGGCCCGCCCCGTTGCTGTTTACTCTTCCTGCTATGGCTGCTGCGGTGGCTATGCGGTTCCCGTTCACTCCTGCTACCGTCCTCCGGTTGTTTACAGCTCCTGCTTTGGTTGCTGCGGCGGCGTGGTATACAGCTCCTGCTACGGTTGCTGTGGTGGCGTGGTTTACAGCTCCTGCTTTGGTTGCTGTGGTGGCGTGGTGATGAGTGAGCGGGTTGTCGAGTACAAAGCCGCCAAAGGCGCCGTTGAAATCAAATCCCAAAGCCCCAAGGCTCAAGGCGCAAAATCACAAGCCGCCGAACCAAAGGCTCAAAACCCGGTGAAGGGCCAAGCCCCCAAGGCTCAAGGCGCCAAAGGCCCAGCCGCCTCCGCTGACGCCCCCGCCCGTGTTCTTGTCAAGGCTCCTGTTGATGTGAAAATTTATGTCAATGGCCAGCTCACCCGCCGTCAAAGCGAAGAGCAATCCTTCAACACCCCCGAACTCCTGTCTCTTATACACATCT
>CAWUOD010000454.1:0-3411 GCA_963923115.1 uncultured Singulisphaera sp. | reverse complement strand
GGCAAGTATGCACCAGGGAAGGGATTGGCCTTGGTGATGAGGGTAGGTGGCGCAGCCAAAGCTGGCGCATCCATTCCAATCGCCGCCGTTGCCTCTGTGTTTGAGGTCCTTGTCACGATGGTTTCGGGAGGATTGCTCGGGCTTTTTTTAGGTTTGAGTTTTACTTTTATTGCTTCGGCTAACGGTTCAACAACCATCCTTTTTCATGCTGCAATCATACTTTTTGTTGCAGCCATACCCGTATTGCCACCAATTTTTGACATCCTGGTCTTTCGTTTGGCAAAACGATTTCTCAGTCCCAAACACCAATTCAACAAACCAGGTTGGACCGATTTGGGTAAGGGAATCCTTTTAACAGCCTTCAATTGGCTTTTGCTAGGAGGATCGCTTTGGATATTGGTCTCTTCCCATAACAACAATGAGCTAGAAGGCGTGGGTGGCTGGTTACGGTGTGTAATGTTTGTGTGCCTGGCAAATGTGGGCGGATTTATTGCGTCCACCCCTGGCGGGTTAGGAGTGCGGGAATTTCTTCTCGAACAATATCTTGAGCCCTTCCTGGGAGCTCAAGCCGTGGTTGTGGTTCTTTTTTTAAGGTTGGTCTGGACTTTGGCGGAAGTAATGGCTGTGGGGCCCCTATGGATCGTAACGGCCCGAAATCGTAAGACAAATAATGCAGAACTGATTGTCCAGGAAGGATTCGATGCGGCTTCTCAGCATAGTGGTGCCGGTATTCAACGAGGAGGAGAGCCTGGAGGTTCTGGCGGACCAAATTAGATCCGCAATGCAACAAGCCAATATCGCCTTCGAAGTACACTTTGTGGATGACGGTAGCCGGGATCGATCCTGGGATCGAATACTTAAGATTTCATCTACCGACCAACGGTTTCATGGAACCCGTTTTCGTCGAAATTTCGGAAAAGCTGCTGCCTTGGGGCATGGGTTTCATCAATGCAAGGGAGACACAGTCGCAACCCTTGACGCCGATTTACAGGATGACCCTGCGGAGATTCCGCAAATGTTGGCCCAATTGAACAATGGGCTTGACCTTGTGAGTGGATGGAAGAAGCGACGCAACGACCCCTGGCACAAGGTTTTTCCCAGTCGTGTTTTCAATGGAATGATTTCACTAATGACAGGGGTCAAATTACACGATCACAATTGCGGAATTAAAGTGTATAAAGCGGAAGTGGCATCCGAAGTCCCACTTTATGGTGAACTACATAGATTCATACCAGTCCTTGCGGCTGCCCGGGGATTCAAAGTAGGCGAAAAAGTTGTAACCCACCGGTCACGCAAATTTGGGGTTTCCAAGTACGGATTCATTCGTTTCCTTCGGGGTTTTCTTGACCTTTTAACAGTAACCTTCATGACCCGATTCAGCCAGCGCCCCCAGCACTTTTTGGGAGTGATCGGATTAGTATGCTTTGTTGGAGGGCTGTTCTCACTTGGGTACCTCGCAATCACCTGGCTGGTCCGTTTTTGGAACCCTGAGGCATTCCTTCCATTACACGAACGACCACTTGTGATTTATGCCCTTGGGTCTCTCCTACTGGGGGCCCAATTTTTATCCATGGGTTTTTTGGCGGAGATGATCGCCGCTCTTCAATTGGCTCCCCGCCAAAAACCATCCATCCTTGAAACCACCGCAAATCCAGCGGGCAGGGTGGTTCCCTAAGCTTCACTGGTTAGTTGCCGGTGTTTTTTTCCTTGAGGTGCTTCTCCATGTCCACAGAAAAATCAAAACCCAAAAGTAGCCTTACCACAGTTGGTCCGGAAAGAGCCCCGAATCGCGCGATGCTTCGGGCGGTTGGATTTCTTGATGACGATTTTGACAGGCCAATGATTGGAATTGCTTCACTCTTTAGTGACATAACGCCTTGCAATGCCCACCTTGACCGCCTTGCCCAAAAAGGAGTGGAGGGAATCAGGACAGGAGGAGGAGTTCCACAAATATTTGGGGCGCCCACAGCTTCGGACGGGATTATGATGGGGCACAAAGGCATGCGTTACAGCCTTGTCTCCCGGGAAGTAATCGCGGACAGCATTGAGGTCGTGGCAGGAGGAATGAACCACGATGGACTTTTGGCCATTGGCGGTTGCGACAAAAATATGCCCGGCTGCGTTATGGCTATGGCTCGTCTCAATATCCCTTCAATATTTGTTTATGGGGGCAGTATCCTTCCTGGAACGGGTCCACACGGGAACGACATCGACATCGTAAGCATCTTCGAGGCGGTGGGCCAAAATCAGGCAGGAAAACTTCCCGCGTCCGGGGTTCACAAAATCGAATGCGAAGCATGCCCTGGGGCGGGTTCATGTGGCGGAATGTACACAGCAAACACCATGAGCAGCGCAATCGAAGCCATGGGACTCTCGCTTACATATGGCGCATCAAATCCGGCGGTTTCCGCGGCGAAAGAGCGGGAAACCTTTCTCGCCGGCAAAACCCTGGTTGAATTGATCCGAAAGAACATCCGGCCAAGGGATATTATTACTCGAAAATCCCTTGAAAATGCGTACACCTTTGTCCTGGCGCTGGGAGGATCCACAAACGCGGTGTTGCACCTGATGGCCATTGCCAGGGAAGCAGAGGTGGAGTGGACTTTGGCGGATTTTGATCGATTAAACAAAAAGGTCCCTCATCTGGCCGACCTCAAACCAGGCGGCAAATATGTCATGAATGACCTGCACAGGGTGGGAGGCACTCCGGCGGTGCTCAAAGCCTTGCTAAACCAAGGATTCCTGCATGGCGATTGCATCACGGTAACCGGACGTACCCTGGCGGAAAATCTTCAGGATATCGAAGACATCTATACCAAAACCCAGGATGTGATTCGCCCGCTTTCAAATCCAATGCACAAGACCGGCCACCTTGTGGTCCTGCATGGAAATCTGGCTCCGGAAGGGGCGGTGGCCAAGGTTGCGGGCCTTAAGAAAACCTCAATAACAGGTCCAGCTAAGGTATATGATGGCGAGGAAGCTTGTGCAAAAGCAATTGCCGAACGCAAAATTGTGGCGGGCGATATCGTTATTATCAGGGGAGAAGGGCCTGTGGGTGGCCCGGGTATGCGAGAAATGTTGGCAGTAACTGCCGCATTGGTGGGTCAAGGATTGGGGGAAAGTATAGGGCTGATAACAGATGGTCGTTTTTCTGGTGGCACCCACGGTTTGGTGGTTGGACATGTTTCCCCAGAAGCGTTCAAGGGCGGAAACATTGCCTTGGTGATGGACGGGGACAGCATAACCATCGATGCGGAAGGAACCCAAACCATTACCCTGAATGTTTCCGATGAAGAACTCGCAAAACGCAGGGCTGTCTGGAAAAAACCAGAACCAAGAGAGCGGAAAGGGGTCCTGGCCAAATACGCCAAGACAGTACACTCGGCATCAGAGGGAGCCGTTACAAACTAG
>CAWUOD010000453.1:0-3412 GCA_963923115.1 uncultured Singulisphaera sp. | reverse complement strand
TCAAGGCTAAGACTCGGGTTCGAATCCCGATAGGGTCATTGCTTAGCCGAAAGAAAAGCCCGGTGGTATCCACCGGGCTTTTCTTTTTCTACAAAATTGTTCCAAGGCTTTCCAAGTTACGCCCTCCCTTGCTCCACAAACAAAATTGCACCAACCACAGGCCCCATAGAACCAATTTTGCCTTTGAAGGCCCTGGTCATTCATTGGGTTGTGGCATTCCACTCCATTTGAGGCCCACGGATTCCAAAAGCGCTTTGGCTTGACCCACCTTTTCAGGATGGATGCTGATGGCACACGGCCCAATCCGTTCCAGCACCACCCCTTTGAATTCTTGCCAATTCCAAAGACCCTCGGTCGTTTCTTCCTCCTCCGACTGAAGGATGATCCGGGGTTCAATGCACAAAGATTTTCGGGATTTGGCAAGAAAAAACAGTTTGACCGAAGATTTGGGAGGTTCACCTGTCCTTGTTCTGAACCACTGCTCCAGCAATTCCAGGTTCCAGCCCCTCTCCCGGACTCTGGCCATCGAAGCCGGTGTAATCCGGTGGCGATTAGGCGCCCCGCCAATTTTCTGTGGGACCGGATCCGCCAACAAGGGAAGCTCTGTTTCCAAAAGCAAATCCGACTTGGTCTCATCAACCGTCAAATCCAGTCCATCAGGACCCTGACGAATACAAGGCTCCGGGGATACTCGATAATCACGGCTTCCCGAAAGCCGGAACATTCGAAAATCAACAGCATCCTCGTTATCCACCAGAGCATGTCGTTCCCCAAGGCGCACCGCCATGAGCCCCCGTCCCAAAGCCGCCTCAAGGTCCGCGGCCGTGGAAAACTCAAGCACCATGGCGGAGGAGTGAATAACAACTCTTTCCCGTTTGGAAGCCCAGGAGCCTATCTGGTCGATTATCGCCTGAGGGACCGGCCGGGTTGAATGGCCATCAAGAAACGCCCGAACCGACTCGAAAGATTCCCCCAATTCCAGGGCGCGGTAAACTGAATCTGGTGTGAGCTGAAGCATGCAGGCGGGACCAAAAGCCTTCCAAATCGCAAACATTGAGAGCTTGGCGATGCGGGCCGGATCAAGTCCCTGACGAAATGCCATGATTTCCAAATTGGGCTGGATTAGCAACATTTTGGGAATGGCGCGAACTTCCCCGGTCGCCGAGGCCCCGGACATAAGCATCTTTCCCGATGCGGAAAGTCGAAATAACAGCCTGCCATCAGGATCCTTGGCCATTTCGACCAGGCCCATTGGCCAAACAATCCCGGCAAGCCATGTCTCGAGAAAAGGCTTCCGCCTGGATGGGCGAACCCCCTGGCCCGACCACCAGGGGTGATTCCCAAGGATCCAGGCTTCAATCACACAGGGGGAAATCCATGCGCCGGATTCGATACTTCCCAAAAGGGCAAAAGCGATTGCCAATGCGGAGGGAAAAGGATTGGAGACAGGTTCTCCGGGAGGCTGGGGTTTCCAACCATCTTGTGGATTCCAGGAGGAGGCGCCAAACGAACCGTGGAGCAATCCCCTTAAAGCCTCAGTCCATCCCTTGTTCCAGGATGCGGGAAAATCCGTCGCCTGAAGTTCAATATCCACCGCCTGAAGCACGCCCGTGGCCTTTGCGGATTCGGCTAACCAATACCCGAGGTCGGGAACCACAACATTGGTTTCAGGGATGGGTGCAACAAGCTGGAGGTCCTCAAGTCTCTCCTGGTCTTTTTTGAAAAATTCGCCGGCCTGGGTTAGCTTGAGGGGATTCTTTTGTGTTTTTTGCCACAAGAGGGAAATACGGATAAACCACTCACAACCGTCGGCCACCACCCCCGGAAACGGAGGGGAGCTGGGCGTGATTTCCCCGGTCGATTCCGCTTCCTCAACCCGGTCCGTGTCCCCTTCCTCACGGCCAGGAGCCCGGGCACGGGGATTTTTGGAAAGATCAGGCAAAAGGGGCTGTTTGCCCTCCATCCTCTGCAAAACACCGGGAACAAAAAACAGATGATGCCCCATTGGACCGGGACTGGAAAGCCAATGCAGGAAATTTCCGTAAAGGACGGACTGTGCCACCGGCGCGGAAATCGGCATTTCCTGAAATTCGCTTGCCGCAGATTGGGTGACAGGCAAATGAAACAGGGGGTAGGCAAGTCCTGACTCGAGGAGACCCACAACGGCTCCAACACCATCTTTCCAACCAAGTCCGAGCACGATCTCGACAAGGTTGCCAACAAACCAGACCGTCTTTTGGGATTTGGCCGCAACCTCAAGAAGAATTTGACCCGCGGCATCAAGGGAGGCTATCCGACGGTCAACCTGAACCGGGTTGGAAAAGAACTCAATCGTCCTTTCACGAACTTCATCCCGGGGCAAGGTCCCGCGAGGTTTGAGCAAACGGGTCGCGACCGCGCCAAGAAGCTCCTCATCGTAACGACCAAGGGCAATTTCCACCCTTTGGGACCAATCAACGGCGATTTCCTGGGAAGTTGGGATCATGATTGGGGACGCTGAACGATTTTGGGAGTATGGCCAAGCTTGAGTAGCTCCGCAATGATTGGTTCCGTCCGGCCCGGTCTTATCAGGACGGATGAGGCTGTTAAACGGCCAGCTATGTCATTCTGGAGCTTTTTTCGTGAAAGGACCTCTTCGATGATTATCGGGTCATCTGACCTGAGAATGCAAACCCTGCGGTGGACCTTCACGGGAATTCTTGATTGTCCTGGATCCATTTCATCTGCTCCAAAAATTGCGGGAATCCGGGAATGGAACTAGCTTGCCAGGTCGTCCATCAGCTCCTCCTCCGGATCCCAGTCCGAAGGATTCGCCGAAGGCGCCACACCGGTGGTCAATTCACCATCTATTCGCGAGGTGTAATCAGCACCCATTTCCGATCCATCAGCGATCCTGTAACTGTATCCCTGCTCTGTAAGAAACAACTGCCGGTGATGGGCAAAATCCTGCTCGCGGGTGTCGCGACTCACCAAAGTATAAAAATGGGCAAGGTCCCCACCCGATTTCGGGCGCAGAACCCGCCCCAATCTTTGGGCCTCCTCCTGACGGGAACCAAAGGAGCCGGAGATTTGGATCAAAACCGATGCATCGGGCAAATCGATAGCGAAGTTGCCAACCCGACTTAGAATAATCTGCCGCACGGTTCCCTCGCGAAAAGCCTTGAACAACTCTTCGCGCTCGATGTTGGGGGTGGCCCCCGTGATCAGGGGGAGATTGTAACGCGTGGCGATCCGCTTGAGTTGGCTTAAATATTGCCCAATGATGAGAGTCTGCTTGTCCGGATAGCGTTTAAGGAGAAAACCTACCACATCATCTTTCGCTGGATTTTCGCTGGAAATCCGATGTTTGTGCCTCAGCTCGGCAACCGCGTATTCCATTCGGACACGGTCGGGCAGAACCACCCGGACCTCA
>CAWUOD010000452.1:0-3420 GCA_963923115.1 uncultured Singulisphaera sp. | reverse complement strand
TCGGAGATGTGTATAAGAGACAGGGTCTGCCAGGGAGCTCGCTCCCTGGCAAATTTGGGAAGAGTTTGGGATTCCCGATAGGGCAGAATAGGATGGGATAGCAGATCGCTCCGTCCACAAGGGCGTCCAATCATGACCCCAACCCTTGCTCCCTATCCGTCCAGTTGGTTCACGGATTTCCAGCCCGGTGATCCACTTGGTGTTGTCGCTGCTTCGGTTTTATCCGGGCGATTGGTTGCGGTCCTACGGCATTTTCCCCTGGCTTTGGCTCATGCCGGGGATGATGTCGAACATGTCCATCATTTGCGCGTGGCCGCCCGTCGCTGTTCGGCCGCTCTTGCCGCTTTTGAAAACATCCTTCCCAAAAAGCTTCGTGACCAGGCCGGGGATATGGTTCGGTCCATCCGCAAGAATGCCGGATTGGCCCGGGATTGGGATGTGTTTCTCATGGGAATTGGCTCCGGGAGCAAATCCGGAAAGCACTTACCCAGGGGTGGGGAATTGCTGGAGGGGCTGGCCCTGGCTCAGCGGGTGATGGCCCAAAGGGAATTGGCGGGGGCCTGTCCCGAGTTTGGTCAATCATTTCCAAAATTGATGGAAAAAATTGCTGAAACCGCAAGTCAATCCCCCCGGGCCCGATCGCCCGTTTCCTCGCTTGCGGATTCGGTTCTAAACGAGGCATTTTGCGATTTCAGGGAGGAAATGTCCCCGGATGGTAAAGGAGGCCCCGGAACCGACGCCAAAAGTGGTTTGGAGCATCTTCACCGCGTGCGGATCCTTGGGAAGCGACTTCGCTATCTCATGGAGATTTTTTGGCCCTGCCTTTCCAAAGGCGTTCGCCATGAGCTTTATCCCCTGGTGGAGGAAGCCCAGGAGCTTCTGGGGCAGATCAACGATCATTCCCGGGCCCTTGCCATGATCTGTAAGTTGTCCGGGGAAGTGGGCAAGGTCAGCACTCCCTTCCTGGATCGGTTGGCCCCGCGTTTGAGAACCCTCACCCGATTCCACGAAAAACAGATCGGGATCCAGTGCCGTGCCTTTCAAAGTTGGCGCAAGCGTTGGGACAAAGTGGGAGGGGAGTGGGAAAAGGATTAGGGCCCTTTTCCATTCGATCGATTGAAATTTGCGGGGAAGGATCCCAAAGGCTTGGCAAATGGAATTCGGGAAAAGGATGCTGCCCTGTCAAATTGCCAGAGAATCGAAAATGGCTGGCAGCGGGGTTTCTAATTGTAATTCATTGATAGGTAACAGGTTGCGGTTGGAATGGGAATTTGTTGATTGGGCACGGCTTCTGCTTATTATGTATCCAACGAGTCATTTTAGAGTCACCAATTCAGGAGGACCTTATGGATCTCAACAAATTCACAGAGAAGGCGGCAGAGGCTATTCAGGAATCGGTAAAGCTGGCGCAAAAAAGTGGCCAGCAACAGGTGGAACCCGAGCACCTTCTGTTGACTTTGCTCAACCAGGAGGGGGGATTGACCGGGGCCATCCTGGGCAAGGCGGGTGTGGCTGTTGATGCGCTGCATCGGCGTGCCCAGCAGGATGTGGACAGGCTTCCCAAGATGTCCGGCGGGGAGGATCGCGTCGGACTTGGTTCGCGGATGGTTCGCTTGGGAAACAAGGCAGAGGACGAGGCAAAAAAGTTCAAGGACGATTTTGTCTCCGTTGAGCATCTGCTTTTGGCGCTTCTTGAGGACACGGGCGCGGCGGGTCGGGCCCTTAAAGAGAATCAGGCCACTGGCGACCGGGTGCTCAAGGCGCTTCAGGAGGTTCGTGGCAATCAGCGCATCACAACGCAAAATCCCGAAGGGACCTATGAGTCGCTCAAGAAATATGGGCGCGACCTGACCGAAATGGCCTCCAAGGGGAAACTCGATCCGGTCATTGGCCGGGACGAGGAGATTCGCCGCGTGATCCAGGTGCTTTCACGCCGAACCAAAAACAATCCGGTTTTGATCGGCGAGCCGGGCGTGGGTAAAACCGCCATCGCCGAAGGTCTGGCCCAACGCATTGTCCGGGGCGATGTTCCCGAAGGACTCAAGAACCGCAAGATTGTCTCCCTCGATATGGGTGCGCTTATTGCCGGCGCCAAGTATCGCGGCGAATTCGAAGAGCGACTCAAGGCGGTGCTCAAAGAGGTTCAATCGGCCGAAGGGCAAATCATCCTTTTCATCGATGAATTGCATACGGTTGTGGGCGCGGGCAAATCCGATGGAGCCATGGATGCGGGTAACCTGCTCAAGCCCCTTCTGGCCCGGGGCGAGCTTCATTGCATCGGGGCGACCACCCTGGATGAATATCGCCAACACATCGAAAAGGATCCAGCTCTCGAAAGGCGTTTCCAGCCTGTGATTGTGGACCAGCCTTCGGTTGAGGACACGATCTCCATTTTGCGCGGGCTCAAGGATCGTTACGAACAACATCATGGCGTCCGGATCAAGGATGCCGCCCTGGTGGCTGCGGCGGTGCTTTCCAATCGCTACATCACCGATCGGTTTTTGCCGGATAAGGCGATCGATCTGGTCGATGAATCGGCGGCCAAACTGCGCACCGAAATCGACAGCCGTCCCGCCAAGCTTGACGAGGTGCTTCGTCGGAAATTGCAACTGGATATCGAGCTGGTCGCCCTGCGCAAGGAAACGGATCAGGCTAGCAAGGAGCGCCTCAAAAAGCTGGAAAAGGAAGTGGGTGATCTCAAGACCCAGGCCGATGCCCTTCAGGCGGCGTGGGAAACCGAGAATGCCCTGATCCAGGATCAGCGGAAGGCTCGTCAACAGATCGAAGAGACCAAACTCGCTATTGAGCGGGCCGAGCGGGATTATGATCTGAACAAGGCCGCCGAGCTCAAGTATGGCAAGTTGATGGAGCTGGAAAAAAACCTGAAGGCCGCGGAAGAGCGGGCCCAAAGCGCATCGGGTGGACAACGCCTCATCAAGGAGGAAGTCGATGCCGAGGATATTGGCGCGGTTGTGAGCCGCTGGACGGGAGTGCCCGTGACCAAGCTCATGGAGGGTGAGAAGCAGAAACTTCTCGAACTTGGCGCTGAACTCCACAAACGGGTCATCGGCCAGGATGAGGCGGTGGTTGCCGTCGCGGACGCGATTCTTCGCGCCCGAAGCGGACTCAAGGATCCGGCGCGCCCCATTGGCTCCTTCATCTTTTTGGGACCTACCGGCGTGGGTAAAACCGAATTGGCGAGGGCTTTGGCCGAATGCCTCTTCGATGATGAGCGGGCCATGGTTCGCATCGATATGTCCGAATACCAGGAAAAGCACACGGTCAGTCGCCTGATCGGGGCTCCTCCGGGATATGTTGGCTTCGAAGAAGGTGGCCAGCTCACCGAGGCGGTGCGCCGAAAACCGTATTGTGTGCTCCTTTTTGATGAAATTGAAAAGGCGCATGCCGATGTGTTCAACA
>CAWUOD010000451.1:0-3428 GCA_963923115.1 uncultured Singulisphaera sp. | reverse complement strand
GATCCTCTCTGGTCTCGTGGGCTCGGAGATGTGTATAAGAGACAGGCATATGAATCATCACTTTTTAATAAAACAAGGATTAAATCCGCTTTATCTGGGCCGGATCTGATCAAACCGCAATGATTTGGGACCGATTTGCTGCTAAGATCTGGCTCAAGCCTTTTTGGGTTCAACGGCCACAAACCAATCTGCGACCTCCCGGTACATTTTCCCGCGTGGATGCCTGGAATGGCGAACCTGGAATGGTGAAAAGGATGAAAAAAAGATGCCACGAAAGGCGTTTACGCTGATTGAGCTTTTGGTGGTGATCGCCATCATTGCCGTTTTGATTGGTATCTTGCTCCCCGCTGTTCAAAAGGTTCGGGAAGCGGCAAACAAAAACCAGTGCATCAATAATCTCAAACAAATTGGTTTGGGACTGCAGTCCCAACACGATACCCAACATCAATTTCCACCGGGTTATACTTCGGGGGTTTCCACCTGGGGAACAGACAACGGACCTGGCTGGGGCTGGGCCGCGTATTTGTTGCCCCAAATCGAGCAGGAAAACCTGTATAAATCGATCGATTTTACCATGCCTATCGAGGCACCCGCCATGGCTGTGCCCCGAACCACCCTGATCAAGACCTATCTCTGCCCATCGGACACGGCTCCAAACGAGCCATTTCCTGTCGGTCCCCGTGGAAACTCGGGCCTGCTGGTCTCAACCACCTGTGCCGTGGCTCCGGCAAACTATGTGGGCAATTTCGGCATCGGGGAGCCGGGTGTGGATGGAGAGGGTGTCTTTTTCCGGGGAAGCAAAATCCGGATAGCGGATATCACCGATGGAACCTCACACACCATTCTTGTGGGTGAGCGGTCGTTTTACCATGCCGAATCGACATGGGTGGGAGCGGTGACAGGCGCCAACCAGGGCCCAACCCCGGGTTCTCCCCTCCCAATCCAGGAGAGCAACGCCTCGAATTTTGTCCTTGCACACACGGGCGAAACCTTCAAGGGGCCCGCGTATCCCGAGGAGGCCAATCATTTCACATCGAGACATGTGGGAACGGGAAACTATGTTTTTGCCGATGGGCATGTGAGCTCACTCAGCGGATCCACGACCTATGCGATCTACAAGGCGCTGTCCACCCGTTCGGGGGGCGAAGCCATTTCCCAGGGAGACTTTTGATGCGATTTGCCATTTTGTCTGTGATGGTGCTCCAGATGGGGATGATTTTGGGTTGTGGTGGGGCCACAAAGGGGAAGAAAACCACGATTGACCTGAAGGATGTCCCCCCCAACATCATGAAAATCGCGAAGGAAAAACTCCCCGGAGTTGAGTTTGACACCGCATGGGTCAAGGAAAATGGGGTTTTCGAGGTCCGGGGCAAGGCGAAAAACGGCAAAGTGCGCGAAATCGACATCCGTCCGGATGGGTCGATCGAAGAAATCGAATAGTTTTCCACCAGCAGCCAGCGATCCCGCAAAAACTTATTTTTCATCCCATTTGGGAAAATTGAGTTCGACCAGCCTGGTGCTGGTTTTTTGCGGGTCGCCTCCTGCTTTTGGTTTTGTCTCCCTCTCGGAACGGATCAGTAAACCGGGAATCGTGTCGCTGTCCCAACGGCGGGGGACAAAGGTCCCAATGGAGTCGGTACCCCGGCTTTCGGAAAGGAATGAGGCGAAGGTTTTTCCCAGGACATCGATGGCAACGGGCGTCGCATCCAGATTTCTTCCCACCGGAGATCCGGCTTGGGGAATCAAATAGGAAAGAATGACGGTTTGCTGTTTCGAATCGCCTGGTTTGCCCGAACCTACCGGCGGAATCCTCAGGGTCTCCACGGAAAGGGTGATTTTCCGCTCCTTTTTCTCTAAAAGTTTCGTTCGTTCAAGCATTTCTGATCCATCAGGTCCCCGGGTCGACAGGACCGTGCTGGTCCCCTCGGGATAGATTCTCCAGCTCAGAAAAACCGGATTGACCATTTCGCCTGGTCCCGGTTCCGGGTCGGGCATAACCTTCGCCCCCGGGCAATCATCACATTCGGGTCGGGAGGAAACGGCTTTGCTGGAAATTTCGTTCCCCGATGTTCCGGAATCCGGATTACATCCCAGTGCCAAAATAAACAAGGCCGCGAACAATATCCTGGCCAGGGTTGGAATCTCCGGTTTGGGTGCCGATCCGATCACGGACTCACCAACTCGATGATCTCTTCGGTCGTCGAGGTTTCGCCGTTGTCTTTTTTGACAACCGCCTCATGCTTGAGCAATCGGCCGGGAAACTCCATCGACTCCCAATACTTGTGGGGCATCGGGCCCGATTCGGTGTTGTCTTCCCAGGTGAATAGTTTTGCCTTGTATTCCTTGCCCAAAACCTTGATGGTCTCCTCCGCGATTTCCCTGGCTTTGATGGAGGGTTTGGTGAACTGTTCGAGTTTGAGATTATCCGGCAATCGGAACTTCGCGGCGTGCTCAATCTTGAAAGGGGCGTTTTCCTTCCTGGGATAATTGGGCCGTTCCACAGTGATCTGGGTTTCCAAAACCACTTTTTCCCCGTTGGATTCCAGGAGTTTGAGGGTTTGGGTCTCCGTCACCTGGTCCGAGGGGTTTTTGGTGATTTTTTTCCGAACGACCTTCGTTCCCACCTTGAATCGGTTCCAGTTGAGATAGTCGGGGTTGTCATGCAAAGGAAGGTGGTCCGTCGACGGGGGAGCCACATAACCTTTAGGCAATTCCACTTTGGCATTTCCCACGGGTTTGGTTCCACCCCCGCAACCGGTCTCCAGCCCCAACACGAGCAAAACAAACAGGGTCTTTGGAATTTTTATCATGGCGGTTTCCGGTTATCGTGGTGGAGTTTTTACCATCATTGAAGGTGATGGCAAGGAAGGTGATGGCATGCGGCCCACGCAAAGGGATTGGTGGGCCGCGTTTGGTTGACGCATCGCAAAACCGACCTATTTGGTCGTCTTGCCACTCTTCTTTTTGACCCGGCCGCCCTCTTCGTTGGCGACCGATTCGTCTTCGGCCTTGATCGCTTTCTTTTGCTCCTCGGTGAGGGGTTTGGGAAGAACGGTCTTGTTGTCACCACCGCAACCCGTCACCAGATTGAGCATGAACAGGGTGGCCAAAGCCAAAACGGGAAATTTCTTCATGGGTTTCTTCTCCGTGGAATTCATCGGGATTAGTTGAGTGGTGGGGCCACCTGGCCATCATCGATCACGCAAGCGCGCATGAACGCGAGCGGATCCACATTGAAGCTGATGAATTTGACAGACCCATCACCCATCACAGCGTTGAGGCCGCCTGTATGGCTGGATCCGAAATAACGGCGCCAAACATTGGTGGTGCCATCGTTGGGGGTGGCAGGAGTTCCGGTGCTTGGGATACTTGGGTCGGTGTCGGACTTGGGTGGGAAGTGCCATCGAAGGACACACTCATCCCAACCG
>CAWUOD010000450.1:0-3432 GCA_963923115.1 uncultured Singulisphaera sp. | reverse complement strand
TTGCGGGAGGCGGTTCGGGGGCTTGTCGATGGCAAGGTCGTCGTTTTGCCGCACCTGGACCTTCTTACCGTCAGTCAGCAGGACCTGACGACGCAGGGGCGGGAGGTCGTGCCCCTTCTTCACGAAAATCCGGAATTGGTTTGGCTGGGATTCAACGACCCCTCCTACACCCTTCCCCCGGTTGTGGCTCATCTTTTCCCATGGAAAGCAAGCCTGGTGGGAATCCCAAGGGACCGGATCGCCAGGTTGGTCACCCGCAGGGAAATGGCGAAATTTGGCATCGATTTTTCCCCCATCGACCTTTATAAGCATGTCTCCGGGCTCAATCCGGTCCGGTTGCGAAAGATCCTCTCGCGGATCGAGGGCGCGGATTTTCCCGACAGCCCGGGCGCGGCCTTGTCCCAGATACGCCAGGCGACAGTCGCCGGACAACTCGAAATCCCCCATGTCGATCTGGACAAGGACATAGGCGGCTATTTTGATGTCAAAAAGCATCTGAAAGAGGAGATCCTCGATATTCTCGCCAGGCGGGATCATGCCCCCGATGAGGAGGGCCGCCAAAGGCTTGAGAGGCTGATTCCGCGGGGGATCATCTTTTGGGGGCCACCCGGAACAGGCAAGACACTCTTCGCCAAAGCCTTTGCCACCTCGCTGGGCGCGGCGGTCACCGTTGTCTCCGGGCCCGAACTCAAAAGCAAATGGGTTGGACAAAGTGAATCCAACCTGAGGCGGGTTTTTCATCAGGCGCGTATGTCGGCCCCGTCGGTGATCGTGTTCGACGAGATCGATTCCTTCGCGGTCAAGCGGGGGACCTATTCCGGATCAGGCGCGGAACACAGCCTGGTCAACCAGCTCCTCACCGAAATGGATGGATTTCGCCGGGAGGAGTTGGTGTTTGTGATCGGCACGACCAACTTTGCCGAAAGCCTGGATCCCGCGCTCCTTCGTCCGGGGCGATTTGAGTACCAACTGGAAATTCCCTACCCGGACGAAGAGGCCAGGCGAAGCATCCTCCAGATTTACGACAAGACCTGGGGGCTTTCTTTTTCGCCCGAGGCTCTGGAAAAAGCGGTGGACCGCACGAGGCACAATGTCCCGGGAGCCGCGCCGGGAACACAATTTTCCGGCGACCACCTTCAGGCCCTATGCCGATCCCTGGCGCGGGAGAGACTCCGCGCCGATAAAACTTCCGAAACGACACCAGGGGATATCGAATCCGCGCTGACCGCCATGCACCGATTGCCCCGAATGACCCCGGCCGAGCAAAGAGTGGTCGCCATTCATGAATCGGGGCACGCCCTGGCGACGCTTATGACCCCTAATAGCCCTCCCTTAAGAAGAATATCTCTTCAGGATGATGTCGTGGGGACCTCCGGATATGTGGAATGCTTTTCGAGGCCCAACCGCCATGTGACAACCCTTGGGGAAATGCTCGACCGGATCTGCGTCCTGATGGGGGGACGCGAAGCCGAGAGGATTTTGTTGGGTGATGTCAGTCTTGGCGCCACGATGGATATCCAGATGGCAACCCATATCGCCCGGGAGCTGGTCGAGGTGCATGGCCTGGGTTCGGACAACCTTGCCCCGCTTAACGCCAGGGGCGCCACATCGGAACGACAGGAGATCTGGGGATCCAGCCAGCGGGACCGGCTCGATTCGGCCATCAACGCCATTCTGGATATGCAAAGGCTTCGTTGTGCGTCGATACTCAACGCGCACAAGGATCTGGTGGAAACACTGGCTGAAATCCTTTTGGAAAGGCAATCCATCGAGGCTTCCGAACTTTCCCGGCAACTCAGGGAAAAAGGGAAAGCCTTGCCTGATCCCAATTCCGACGGGAGGGTGCCATCATGAGCCTTTTGCGCCTGGAATTGAGACAAAATCCGATCACCGGCCGCCATGATCTTGTTGTCAAACTCGATTCCGATGAGGATCTGACATCCAATGAACATGAAGCCCTTCACAGGAAACTGGTCGCCCAATTGGTGGGATCCGGTGTTTTTTCCGCCGATCAGGTCGGACCGCTGATTGTGGAGCGGATATCGCCCCAGGGTCGGCAGGATTTGGATCGCCAGGATCAGGATCGGCATGATTCCGGTCTGCGGTCCCCGGATGGGATCCGCCGTTCCCAAGTCGAGCCCCAGGAATGATCCTCCGGTTTAAAAATGTCGATGCCTGGCGCCAGGCGATTCTCCTTGGTGTTGTGCCCTCCGAGGCGCTTGGTTCACGGTCGGAGTATTGGAATTATGGTGGCGCGGGCAGGATCGCGGAAATTGACGATGCCTTTTTTTCCAACGGTTTGGCTTCCACACCTGGCCCCGGTTTATCCAGGGAGGCCAAAGGTGCCGTCCGATCGGGGGAATCGCCGATCCCGGGCGTAAAAATATTGCAAAGTCGGCCAACCACGAAATCATTGCCGATTGATGGCTTGTGGAACCTTTTTGCTCCAATTGCCATAGCCAAAGAGGCAAATTTTTCCGTTGGCAAACCATGGTTGGTCCGGTTTTCGGAGCCCGGTGTGGCGGAATCGTTCATACGCGAATTGCTAAGATTGGGGGACCATGGGACGCTCAAACATTCCTCCAGCAATGATGGTTACTGGATTTGGGCCAGTTCGCTCCCCTATCTGACCTGGCTTGGATTGGTGGACAAAACGGGGGTGGATATTTTCGGGGAATCCGGAATGGGGCTTTGGATTCCTGTGGGTTTCACCCACCCCCTGGAAGGGATTTCAGCAATAAAAATGCCGCTTGCTGTT
Organism: uncultured Singulisphaera sp.; assembly: GCA_963923115.1. Taxonomy (GTDB): domain Bacteria; phylum Planctomycetota; class Planctomycetia; order Gemmatales; family Gemmataceae; genus SYLG01. The sequence continues at coordinate 674 of CAWUOD010000450.1, read as the reverse complement.
GGTCAAAATCCGCAAGGCGGCCAGGGTAGGAATGTCGTCGATTGGCGCGTGCTCTCCAGATCCTCGGCCAGGGATTGGGTCGAAAGCACCCTGTCTCCCACGCTGTTTGGCTCGCTTTTGGGGGATATCCAATGGCAGTTTTCCGAGATCAGGGATCGGGGCCATTCTGGCGCAAAAAGCTCCCTGGAAGTCCCCATTTGGAGCTTTCCGATTGGATTTCGTTCGGATGAATCGTCTCATGGCCCCTCTGATTTATGGGTGATTGATCAGCAAAACCTTGAGGGATTCCGGAGTTGGTTGGCCAAAGCCACCCCGGACCTTCGCGAATCGTTTCGTTATGGGGTGCTTGGGGACAACGGGCCCGTCATTCTTGCGCGCATGAGGGAGCTGCCGCCCTCGCCTGGTGGCGGACCACCCGGGTTTTCCCTTATCCATCAAAGGGCCACTCCAGGATTGTATCTTCCTCCGAGGCTGAGGCTTTTCCCTGATCCCGGACCGGAAATCACAAGAAAGCTATTTGGCCTCTCCCCGGAGAAAATTGTTTGGCTGTTTCCCGAGGGGGAAAAAGGTTTTGTGCCCAACACGGCACCCAGGTCCGTTTTGGGACCCATTGAAAATCTCGCGCGATTTTTCATAGAAAACGAGGCCGAGGCATTGAAGGCCTGGGCCAAAAA
>CAWUOD010000449.1:0-3432 GCA_963923115.1 uncultured Singulisphaera sp. | reverse complement strand
AAACCAAAACCAAAAAAGGCATCCCGGGGCGGGCGCCCCCCCGGAATTTCCCACTTCCAGACCATTTTTCCCGAGTCCCGGCCAAGGGCGCGAATGGTCCCCTCCGGTCCCATCACAATGACAAGATCCTTATGGCAAACCGGCGTCCCCCGTGGCCCATCCCCCCGTCCATATCCATCTTCATAAATCGCGGGCCAGGACTGTTTCCAAATGGGAGCCCCGGTTTTGGCGTTCAACGCCCGGACCACTTCCTCTTTATTGGATCGCTCATAGAGAAATATCGTGCCGTTGGCAACAACCGGCCCGGAAAATCCCTCCCCTGCCAAAGCGGTCCAGATCGCCGTTGGCGCGGCGCTGCCAAGGGCCGGAGCGTGAAGATCGGCGGTTGGCCCAAGAAACGAGGGCCAATCCGCGCGAACCCAACCAGCCATCTGGAACCATGCGCACCCCGCCACAAAAACATGGAAAAAGGATCGCTTCAATAAGGAATAAGGGGTTGTCACAATCAGTTCCTCCTGTACCGCAACACAACACGGGACACCGGCCCATCCAGGGCAAGGCGCACAAGCGGAATCGGATCCCGCGAATCCATTTCCCGTTCGACCACCACCCGCGCGGGAACCGCCTCCCAATGCGAATGAAAATGGAAACTCAAAACAACCTGCCCGTCCTCCGGACGCAGGTTTCCAAGTACAATCCCCTCCGGCGTCGCGGATATCAGATCCGCCTGGCCACGCAGCACAAAGCTTGGCTTGCGGTCAATCCGAAACAGGGGTCTTTGTCCGATTTTCCCCTCGGGGACGGCGTTGGGATGGGCCGCGAGCCTTTTTTCCGAAACCTCGGAGAGACAAACCACCCAACCAATATTGAATGTCGTGAAATATCCTGACAGTTCCCTGTCGGAATAGTCTTCAATGGGGCTTCCGGCAAGCCTTCCCTCCACCAGACCTGAACCCAGATGCTCGATCAGTCCCGCCGATTCCAGGCCGCCCATGAAAGGTCGCCCCGTCAAAAGAGGCAATAACGGCGAATGCCCCTCGGCTTTTCCCGGGGTCGCGGCGTCCCCCTCCTCCCAAAGAATCCGGCCACCACCCCGGGGCAGGGCCGCCAATCCTTCCAAAACCGTTTTTTGTTTTGCCTGCATGGCAAGGTTATCGGAATCAGGTTCCTGCATGCGCCACAAAGGAGACCAAAGCTCAGACCCGGCCATCCCCAGCACCAAAGCAACGACAAAACAACCTGGAATCGCCTTCACCAGGCAAGGCCCCCCTTTGGACCTCTCCACTTCGGTCCATCTGCCTGTAAGCACGCTCAAAAGTCCACGGGCCGCCGGGTATAAGGCGAACCACACAGCGCCAAAAAACATCCCTTCTGTTTCCAGTCGCCTGGCGGGCTCCCATAAAAATCCAATCCCCACCCATGCCAAAAGCCCAAAAACCGCCCCACCAAAGGACCTGCCAAGTGCCCGTGATCCCCCGATATGGAGCTGGGCCCAGCCTGCAAAAAACAAAAAGAGGATAAGGGCCAGAGGAAATATGGTGGTTGGCTCACCCGGCCTTACAAGTTGCCTCCAATTATCCAGCCACGCGGCACCGGATTGATTGATCTCAAGGGACGCCGCCCGGCGGATCCACCAATAGCGGACCCAATCCTGAAGCCAATCCATGTGAATGAGCAGGGGGAAAAGCGCGCCCGTGATCAGTCCCACCTGCCAAATCCAGGCATGCCTGGGCCCAACCCGCATGGTGTAACCCAAAAGAAAAGGGATCGCCAAAATCACATAAATGGGCTGAACGAGAACCAAAAGCGTTCCGGCCCCGGTCCAACAAGCCCAGGCCAAAAGGCTCGGTCCCTGGTGATAGCGGACCAATAGGGCATGACAAAGAGCCAACAGCAGGCCACCATAAAGCCAAACCCCGTTTCCCTGTCGGTCCACATCCCGTGCCACGGGACTCCACCAGAAAACCAGACCGAGAAACAAAAGACAAAGCGCCGTGGGCGCATTCCGCTTGAGGGACCAGGAGATCCCCAAAAGAACCAGGGGCACCAACAGGGCGCCAATCAGGTTTTGGGCGAAATAGACTTTGGTGGCGGTTTCAAATTCTTCCGGGCTGATCCATAGGGGCGCCATCTCGCTTGTATTGGCCACCTGGACTTGGACCTGGGGAGGCTTGGGCAATTCCAATTGGGCGACAGGATTTCCGGGCAAGCTGGAAGCCCGATCGGGTCCCGCATTCCCGGCGGCTTCCAAAACCACCTGCCCGTCCCCCCCGGATTTTTCCTTTTCCGAGGTGGGAACCTTCGCACCGTTTGCGCCCAGGGAGGGAAACAATCGCCAATAAATCGCCAGGACCCTCTCGGGAAACCGGCTATCCGAATCAAATACGGGGGTCTTGGGATATCCGGCGTGAAAGAAGGGGTCGATACAAGTGGGACTTCCCCGACCCAAAAGTCCCTTCGCCCCTAACACCGAGTGGTAAAGATGCAGGGGGTGCTTTCCCAAAAGGAGAGGCTGATTCGGCCAACCATGGGCAAATGCATTCACCCCCCCATAGGGCCCCAGACAAAGATAAGCATGGCCCAAAACCATTCCCAAAATACCCAAACCCACCAAAACCCTTATCCAAAGGGAGGACTTTTGGGGTTCACAAGGCTTTTGTTGAGGTTTTTCGGGGATGGGTTCCATGGGGAAATGGTAAACCAGCAGGGGATTTCAGGGCAAGGCTACAGCTGCCCTCCTCTTGATAACCAAAGATTCCTTCCTTTCCACGCCTGCCCGACTTTTTGCCAAACCGTCAGGCTCCTATAAATAAGATTTGACACCCTAGTGGAGGAGCCCCTTTTGCGCTGTCAGCGTTGCCCAAAACCCGCCACCCTGCACATCACCGAAATCCTCGACGAGGACAAGGTGGAAGAATTGCACATGTGCGAGGATTGCGCCCAGCGGTTCCTCGCGGATGGGCAAAAAGTCAAAAAACCAAAATCCAAGGGTCATCCCGAACCTGATTCCGATTTCCTCAGTGAAGCGGGAAACCGCGAAAAAAGCCCCGCCTGCCCCCACTGCGGAATAACTTTTGCCGAATACCGCAGCACCGGACGGCTCGGATGTCCTTTGGACTACGATACCTTCCGCGAGGACCTTGTTGCCCTGCTGGAAAATGTCCACGGTGAAACCCGCCATACCGGAAAGGTTCCACTCAATTTGGAAAAGCATCGCCGCCACCATGATGAACTAAGCCGACTTCGAAAAGAACTCCAGGGGGCCATCGCCCGCGAAGATTACGAGGAGGCGGCCAGCCTGCGCGACCAAATCAAAAACCTGGAATCCAAATAGTAACCAGGTTGGCTGAAATCTTTCACCTTCCATCCAGTCCACATTCCAAGAGAGGGGGCTAGCCATGAAATGTGACCTTTGCGACCTGGCCCCGGCCA
>CAWUOD010000448.1:0-3436 GCA_963923115.1 uncultured Singulisphaera sp. | reverse complement strand
ACAATGGATTTGTAAAATAACCCGGGGAAATGGGATTCCAGGTGCGTAAATTGATTCCATGTTATTCAGTATGAACCGGGATTCCCATGCAGAACAAAATCCAAAGCGTCGCCGTGTTTTGTGGTTCCCGGACCGGGCGAAACCCCGAATACGCTTCGGCGGCTGGGGAGCTGGGGCGGATTTTGGCCCAGGCGGGAGCCGAGCTGGTTTTTGGAGCCGGGCACATTGGTCTGATGGGCGTGGTGGCGGACGCCGCCTTGGCCCATGGGGGCAAAGTGGCTGGGATGATTCCAAAGCACCTGGTCGACTGGGAGTTGGCGCATCCCGGTTTGACGGAACTGGTCATCACCCAGACCATGCACGAGCGGAAGGCCGCCATGGCCGAAAGGGCGGATGCGTTTGTTGCGCTTCCGGGCGGTTTCGGTACCTGCGATGAATTTTTTGAAATCCTGACATGGCGACAGCTACATCTGCACCAGAAACCGATCGCCCTTCTTAATACCCGGGGTTTTTTCACTCCCATGCTTGGCTGGATTGACCACATGGTTCGGGAAGGGTTTCTCAAGGAAAAACACAGGGAAATGATCGTTGTGGCGGACACCCCGGAGTCGCTTTGGCACATGCTCGAAAATTACAAAACCGAAAGTATTCACAAGCTGGATCAGGCCTAATTCGGGGTGGGGAATTCCGCTGACCCAAACCGGGCCAAAACGCCGAAAGACCTAACAGACTTGGACTTGTCCGCAAATCGCCCAAACGGTAGAGTCGGAGGGTCCTAACAAGCCATGGCAGGATGCCAGATTTTCCCAAGGATCCCGGGATGCAAGCCACCCTCGATGAAATTGCCACATGGATCGCGGGAACGGTTCAGGGGGATGGTTCCCGGAAAATTCTGGGTGCCAGGGCGCTGGCCCATGCCGGGCCGACCGAAATCAGCTTTCTTGAAAACGCCAAAAATCTGAAAAGTGTCGAGGGTACCGGGGCGGGCGCCCTGATTGTTCCCGCTGGGCTCGAAAACAGTTTCGCCGAGTCCAATCTCCCCACCATTATCGTGAAGGACCCGCTTCGCGCGTTTATCGAAGTCGTTCGCAAGTTGCGTGGTCTGGAAACGGTTCGTGTCGCGGGGATCAGCGAACAGGCCTCGGTTCACCCCACGGCAAAACTGGGGGCCGAATGCACCGTCCATCCCTTCGCCGTGATCGGCGCGAATGTGGTGATCGGGGACCGTACCACGGTTCATCCCCACGCGGTCATCGGCGCGGGTTGTCAAATTGGCGATGATGTCCTGATCCATCCCGGTGCGGTTTTGTACCCCGGGGTAAAAGTGGGTAGCCGCGTGGTGCTTCATGCCCATGCCGTCATCGGTGCGGATGGATTTGGTTTTCGCCTGGAAAAAGGCGAGCACAAAAAAGTGGATCAGTTGGGTGTCGTCGTCCTTGAAGATGATGTGGACATCGGCGCATGCACCACCATCGACCGGGCGACCTTTGAAGAAACCCGGATTGGCCGGGGTACCAAAATTGACAATCTCGTTCAGATTGGCCACAACTGCATTCTGGGTCAGCACAACATGATCGTGTCCCAGGCAGGGATCGCCGGGTCAACGACCACGGGGCAATATGTGGTCATCGCAGGCCAGGCAGGGCTGGCGGACCACCTCAAGATCGGGGATCGGGTTGTGATTGGCGCCCGTTCGGGCGTGATGCGCGATGTGCCTGATGGTGACAAAATCCTGGGCGCTCCCGCTCGTCCCGAGCAGGAATTCAAGCGAATGCTCGTCTACATGGAAAAGTTGCCTGACCTGATTCGCCAGGTCAAAAAATTGACTCAAAAAGTTGGTTTGGTTGAGGAGTGAGTCTGGTGAACGGAAAGCCTGGTATCCAACAGGGATCCGGTTTGGGGAATCCCGGAAAGGGTGAGACCATTGGTCTCCTGGCCGGGTGGGGGCAATTTCCCTTCACCTTTGCGCGAAACGCTCGGGCCCAGGGGTTTCGTGTGGCCTGTGTGGGGATCAAGGGATCCGCCGAGGCCATCCTTGCCGATGAGGTGGATGAATTCTCATGGGCGGGTGTGGCTCAAATGGGCCGGATGATCAGGATTTTCAAAAGCCATGGGGTCAAGCGGCTGGTCATGGCCGGCAAAGTCTTCAAGGCGAACTATCTTTACGCTCCCTGGAAAATCATCAGTCTGATTCCGGATTGGCGCATGGTCCAGTTCTGGTACGGAAGAGGCAAGCCGGACAACAAGGACGACACGATTCTTTTGGGTGTCATCAAGGAATTTCAAAGGGACGGAATGGATTTCTTTCCCGCCCAGGATCTTTGCCCGGAGTTGCTCGTGAAGACTGGAACACTGACCCACCGGAAAACCACTGCGGCCGAAGAAAAAGATATTGCTTTTGGCTGGACACTGGCGAAAGAAATGGGGCGTCTGGATGTGGGCCAATCGGTCGCCATCAAGGATCAATGTGTCCTGGCGGTTGAGGCGGTCGAAGGAACGGACGAGGCGATTTTGCGCGCCGGAACCCTATGCCGCAAGGGTGGGTTTGCCCTGGTCAAAGTGGCCAAACCCCAACAGGACATGCGTTTTGATGTCCCCACTGTGGGGATCAAAACCATCCAAAACCTTCATCGGGCCGGCGGGCGGGTTTTGGCCATCGAAGCGGAAAAAACCATTTTTCTGGATGGGCCCGAAACGATTTCTTTGGCCAATCGCCTGGGCATTGCCATTGTGGCATTGGACGACGGAATTGCCCGATTTCATACCGGATTCGCCCCGGCGAGCTCCCAGCCTGTGCCCGGCTTGGCCAAGGTGGCCTAACCTTTTGGCGAATGAGGAATAAAATCCCCACTTAACCCAAATGGAGTGGGCGTCCCGGCATGGCATCCTTATCCGTCACCTTTCCCAGTCCAGATGCTGGCGCCTCTCCTAACCAAAGCGGCGAGGTCGAGCTATTCCTGGCCGGCGGACCGGATCGAAATCCGCTTCTTACACTCAAAAAATCCGAAGGTCCCGTTCACACCCTTAGCCATACGGGGGATGATAGCCTTCATTTGTGTGCCCTGGTCCAGATTCCCGGAGTAGGCAAGGTATTGGGTGCCACAGGGAATTTGATGGTTGGCTCGCGGGTATATCCTCTTTTACTTGAATTGTTTCGGGGCAAGCTTTGTCGTTTGCAAAATCAGGCATCGGATTGGCAATTGGTGGGGCTCGATTTGCCTTCGGATGTTTTGAACCGGTTGAAGATGCTAACCCATCGACTTGGGTCCATCGTTACGGCTTCCGGAGCCTCGCAGGGGTCACTGGACGCGGCAACATGCTTGAAGGCCCTCGCCGAGGCACACCACCTGGGAGATGACCTCGGGGATGTGTATGTCCAGAGACTTTTTGACCTAAGGCTAAAGCGTCAATCGGGGCCTCTGACCACAAAATTGTC